>CAJLWM010000057.1 GCA_905210415.1 uncultured Prevotellaceae bacterium | reverse complement strand
ACAGCACTATGGTGTTTGTAGAGTGCACCAACAAGGCTAAACACAAATTCTCAGGGGCATCGAGGTTGAGACCCTACCTGGCCCTACGGCTTTTGTGCCTGCGCTGGTCAATTCGGGGCTTCCTTGCGACCGTTTCTGCTTCGAAGGGTTCCTACCGCAGAAAAAAGGCCGCGCCACAAAGCTCGCATCTCTCGCCACAGAGGAACGCACAATGATTTTCTACGAATCGCCTTTGCGACTTCTGCGCACCCTTCAGCAATTGGCTGAGGCATTTGGTGCCGACCGTGCCGCATCGGTGAGCCGCGAAATATCAAAGCTGCACAACACCACTCACAACGGCACTCTTGCCGAACTGGTAGACTACTTCACCGCAAACGCTCCTCGCGGCGAAATTGTGATTATCGTGGCCGGAAAGCAACCCGAAGCCACAGTGAAGGTAGACAAATACGCAAAGTTTAAGCACAGCAACCGCATTGCTGAGGCTGACGAGCAAGAATAAGCAACAATACACTATTCAAATAAAATCATTCAACACAACAAACTAAAACTCTCACATCTATGAAAAATTTTGCTTTATCGATAATTTTAATCGGCTCCTTAGCACTATGTGCTTGTTCGGGCAATAAGGCCAACAACGAGACTCAGGAAGAGAACACCGAGCACTTCGATTCTCTGCGCACCGCTATCGCTGAAAAAGACAGCCTCATGGCTCTTTTCTCTGAAATCAGCGACGGTATGAACCAAATCAAGGATATGGAGAATATCCTCAACACTACCAACCTCACCAACGAGACTCCTAACAAAAAGCAACAAATACTTAGCGACATGGCGCTCATTCAGCAAGCTTTGGCCGACCGTCGCCAACGCCTCGACGCTCTTGAAGCCCGTTTGCGCAAGTCAAGCAACTATTCTGATGAGATGAAGAAGACCATCGACAGCCTCAAAAAGCAAATCGATGACCAAGAACAAACCATAAAGGGTCTTACCGACCAACTCGCTGCCGCAAACATACGCATCGACCAGTTGAACGTGAGCGTTGACTCGCTGAAGACCGAAAACACTAAGGTTGCCGTTGAGAAGAAAGCCGCTCAAGACGAGTCGGAACGCCTCACCAACCAACTCAACACTTGCTACTACGTAATCGGTTCGAAGAAAGAATTGAAGAACAATAAAATCATCGAAAGTGGCTTCTTGAAGAAAACCAAAGTGATGGAAACAGACTACGAACTCTCTTACTTCACCAAGGCCGACAAGCGCACTCTCAATGAATTGCCTTTGCACTCCGACAAGGCAAAAGTGCTCAGCAAGCACCCAAGCGGAAGCTACACAATCGTTGAAAACGGCAAAACAAAGACTTTGGTTATCAACAATCCTACCAAATTCTGGGAACTCAGCAACTTCCTTATCATACAAATCAACTAAGCATTCTTTTCCAAGATCAGATATACCAAACCTTTAATGGTCACTATCAGTGCAAGGTTTTTTCACCCTTGCACTGAATTTTTTTAATAGCAAAGTTAGTTTTTTCGCACCTTGGCTGTATTACGGATAAAAAAACCAACTACTAACAGATGAAGAAATCACAGATTGAAGAATTGTTTCGAGCACACTATGCAGCAATGTATCGATTTGCCCTATCGATGCTCTACGACGAAGACGAGAGCCGCGACGTGGCAAGCGACGTGTTTGCCAAAGTGTTTGAAAACAACATCACTCTTCGCCCCGATACAGCCCGCCATTACCTGATGACAGCAGTGCGCAACCGCTGCCTCAACATCATCGAGCAGAAGAAGCTACACGAGCGAGTGGCAGAACTCTATCTGCTCAACGAGCCCGTGTGCAGCGACGACACCGACGATGCCCACCTGCATCAAATCACGGCATTTATCCACGACTCTTTTCACGGCACCGCCGCCGAAGTGCTGCGAATGAAATTTGCCTGCGGCATGGAGAGCAAAGACGTGGCTCAAGCACTGGGCATAAGCACCGTGGCTGTATATAAACACCTTGCCAAGGCTCTGGAAATCATAAAAACTAACTTCAACAAAAATATCTGATATATGGAACAAGAATGGTATAAACTTCTCGAACACATCGACGACATACAAAATATGAGCGACAACGAGGCGAAGGCTTTCCTCGACTCTCTGAGTAGCGACGAACGCAAAATGGTGGAACACATCATTTCGGTGAAACGCGCTATGCAATATCAACGCCCCGAATCTTCCGATGCCGAGATTACCGACAATGCATGGAATGAGTTTTCTAAAACACACAAGCCTCATCGCATAGCGCACAAAATCACGCCTTTGGTTCACCGCCTCATTGCCGCAGCATGTGTGCTTGCCATAATCACAGGCATCGCCATCGCCGCCAACTCTCTTGGCTGGATCTCTTGGGACAACCATTCCACACCCTCGGCCACCGAGACCGAAGCAATAAGTCAAAGTGACATTGTGCAAACACCCGTTGTCCACCCCGACTCGGTGGTTACTACCGGCACTACAACCATAGAAATCTTCGACAACGTAGCTCTCGATGCCCTGCTTGCCAACATGGCTCGCCACTATGGCGCCACCCTACACAGTAATTCGAGCACCGCTGCGCAACTGCGCATCCACTTCGAATGGGATAAATCGCTGTCGCTACAACGCAACGTGCAACTCCTCAACAACTTTGAGAACGTCAACATCTCTTGCGACAACCAAACAATCACCATCAACGACCCTGAATAAACGCGCCCTATGACACGAGTTATCATCACTCTGCTGCTTGCTTGCTCGGTAGCAATCTCGCAGCACGCGCAGACCATCTCGCGCACCTATCAACAAGAGTCGTTGTCGAAGGTGCTTAAAGACATCTCTGCCTCAAGCAAGACCTATAAAATCAATTTCATCTACAACGAACTCGAAGACTTCACCGTCACCACCACGCTACGCAACGCCTCCATTCTCAATGCAGTGAAACAAGTGGTTGGCTACTACCCAATACACATCGCCATAGACAGCACTATGGTGTTTGTAGAGTGCACCAACAAGGCTAAACACAAATTCTCAGGACGCATCGTAAACGAGAAAGGGCTACCGCTGGAATATGCCAACATAGCGCTACTTTCACCTATCGACTCCACCTTTATCACCGGTGGCGTGAGCAATCGCAATGGCGACTTCGTGATTCCCTGTGAATACAAGCACCTGCTTGCCCGCGTGAGCTATGTGGGCTACAAAACCGCCATACACAAGTTCACCCGAAGCGATGTGGGCAATGTGGTGATGCGCCCCGACTCTTATCACCTCAATTCGGTCACTGTGGAGGGCATTCACCGCACCGACCACGTCGACCATTCGGTTTTCACATTCACTCCCGAACAAATCAAGCAATCACGCCACTCGTGCGACCTTCTGGGCTCGGTACCGGGCCTTATCCTCGACATTCAGTCGGGTTCCGTGAAGAAAATCTCTGGTGGCAATGTCACCATTTTGCTCAATGGCAACCGCACTTCAGAGCAAGAGCTACGCCTAATTCCCGCCAACAAGGTAAAAAACGTGGTCTACTACCATTTTGCGCCCACAAAATATGCCAACAGTGACGGCACCGTGATCAACGTTGTGACTTATCGCCTCGACAACGGTTATGCCGTAGACCTTGGCGCTAACACAGCTGTCACCACTGGTTTTGTCAATGCCTATGCCGGCGCACAATACAATCACGGCTACAATCAGGTGTCGGTGAATGCCAATCTTAATGTGCGCAACTACAACGAGCGGGTGGGCAAAGACTGGTATCGATTCCGCCGCAACGACGGCTCTACCTCCGACTACACCTACCGCGATAGCACCCGTTTTGGATACACCGACAACAATATCCAAGCAAAATTCTCGCGTGCCATCGCCGACGACTACACCCTACAGATTGCTTTCAAAACCTCGCTGTCACACAACTTCAACAATAGCAAAACCATTATCGATGCCCAAGGCGACGAGCGCTGGAACAACGGCAACGGTCAAAACAAAAACGAAACCGATATTTTGAGCCCGTCGCTCGACATATACTTCAGCAAAGCCCTGCCTCGCAATCAAGAGCTGTCGGTAAACATCGTTGGCACACACTACAACAACTCGAAAAACACGGCTAACAGACAGTTTGCCGAGGGCTTGGACAGCCCGATTCTCGACGACCGCATCGATCAAAGCAACAAGAAAAACTCTATCATCGGCGACTTCAACTACTCTAAGCGCTGGAGCGACGGAAAATACTCCTTCGACATCCGCTACCTGAGCATCTACTCGCACTCCAATTCCATCCTCAGCAATATGCTTTCAGACTACACCGACTATGAATACTGGTCAAACCACAGCTACAACGCCGTTTTCGCCGACTTTTGCGGCTCCTTATGGCGCTGGAACTACCGCATTGGCGGCAAACTGCTGCACGTCTACAACGGCAACGTGGACAATAGCCAAAGCGTGGTGCAAGTGAGTCCTCGCATCATTCTCTCAAAGAATCTCAATAAGCACAACAATGTGCGCATCAGCCTACAGTCGTGGCCCACTTCGCCATCTATCAGCCAACTCAGTACCAACGCTTCGCAGACAATCCCCGGTCTGCTCTCGCAAGGCAATCCATTCCTCAAATCGGCGCAAGTGTATTCGCTGGGAGTCTCGCACAACTACTACACCAACATGTTCGCGCTTAGCACTTGGGCAAATGTCCAATACTCCGACAGCCCTATCAACCGCTACTACGAATGGCGCAATGTGAAAGGCATCGACTACATTGTGTCTTCATTTGAAAACGCCAAACGCAGCTGGAACTCCTCGGCAAACGTGCAAGCCTCCTACCGCCCGTTCAATAGCGAACTGCTTGTGCTGTCACTCTATCTGTCGGGCAACTACACCAACACCGACAGCCGCCTCACCGGGAAATACAGCAAATGGAATTTTCCAGTCACCTACTCAATAATATTTCGCAAGAGCAATTTCGGCGTCTCCTACCAAGGCGGTTACACCGGTTGGAGCCTCGGAGGCACAACACTCTCAAAAAACGAGAACACCAGCAACATTGAGGCTTTTTGGCAACACGGCAATCTGCGCATCACGGCGCAATGCCTATGGCTATTCACCCGCTCAAAATATGCCAATGAGATACTGCCCAACCCAGTGATTAAGCGCAGCGAATCACATCGCATCAACGACAACGCCTCGATGTTCACCATCGGCTTCTCATGGAACATATTCTCTGGAAAACGACTGAACGTCAACAAAAAGCTCAACAACTCCGACAACGACAGCGGATTGCTCTGATTGCGCCTTCAGCAAAGAAGTCAGAAGCATCACCCAAGCCCACACCTCTACACACACATTGCCCCCACGGCCGGAACAACCTACACCCAGCCGTGGGGGCATAGTTGATTGGCACAACACCCGCCACGGCGATTATCCGCTCCCGTTGGCGCAATCGCGCCTCAGCACACCACAGCGCAGTAAATTAATATTCACATTTATTATCGAATTTTTTCCATAATAGTTGGTAGAAAGCGCAAATATGGGTATATTTGCAAAGCATATTAGCGACAACAAATTACAATTAACTAATTAATAACTTAAATTCTCAACACTCACTATGTGGTTAACAAAATCTTCTATAGGAAGAAAGGTTGTGATGTCAGTTACTGGTATCGCCCTCGTCCTATTCCTTACATTCCACGTGCTGATGAATGCAGTGGCAATCTTTAGCCCAGAGGCTTACAACAAGATTTGCGGTATTCTCGGTGCCAACTGGTATGCTGTAGCGGCTACTCTTGGCCTTGCAGCGTTGTTTGTGATTCACATCATCTACGCTTTCTGGCTTACAATCCAGAACAAGAAAGCCCGTGGTAATGATGCTTATGAAGTTACTTCACGTCCTAAATCAGTAGAATGGGCTTCACAAAACATGCTCGTGCTCGGTATCGTGATTGCTTGCTTCACATTGCTTCACCTCTACCAATTCTGGGGACACATGATGCTTGCTGAATTGTTCCCTTGCCTCGGTCTTGAGACTGTTACTGAATGTGGCACTATCTCTGCTGCCGACGGTTGGGCTCAAATCATGTATCAATTCTCTGGCACTCTTGGCTGGGGCGTTCTCGTGGTTTACCTTATCGGCTTCGTTGCTCTCTGGTTCCACATGACTCACGGTTTCTGGAGCGCATTCCAAACTCTTGGTACTGCCAACGACAAGTGGCTTCCACGCCTCAAGTGCATGTCAAACGCTTGGGCTACCATCGTTATCCTTCTCTTCGCTGTTGAAGGTGTAATCTTCGCTCTCAAGGCTCACTGCACTGATTGCCAAGAAGCAGTTCCTGCTTACGAACTCAAGATTATGGAACAAGTAAATGCAGAAGAAGTAGAAGTTATCGAAGCTGCATTTGAATGCACCAATCATGAAGGCTGCCAACACGGTGACTGCCAACACGCTGGCGAAGCTTGCCCAGATTGTCCTAACAAATAATACGCTGAGTAATAACCATTAAAAAAAATTTTTAATTTCAATTATTATGGAAGAAACTAAGACAACTGCTGCTCAGCCTGTAATCGACTCTAAGATTCCTGAAGGTCCAGTCGCTGAGAAGTGGACTAACTATAAAGCTCATCAAAAACTTGTAAATCCTGCCAACAAGCGTAAGCTCGACATCATCGTTGTTGGTACTGGTCTTGCTGGTGCATCAGCAGCATCCACCCTCGCAGAAATGGGCTTCAACGTGCTCAACTTCTGCATCCAAGACTCACCACGCCGTGCTCACTCTATCGCTGCACAAGGTGGTATCAATGCTGCTAAGAACTATCAAAACGACGGCGACTCTGTTTATCGTCTTTTCTACGATACTGTAAAGGGTGGTGACTACCGTGCTCGTGAAGCTAACGTTTATCGCCTCGCTGAAGTATCTAACAATATCATCGACCAATGCGTGGCTCAAGGTGTACCTTTCGCTCGCGAATACGGCGGTATGCTCGACAACCGTTCTTTCGGTGGTGCGCAAGTATCTCGTACATTCTACGCTAAGGGTCAAACTGGTCAACAACTTCTTCTCGGTGCTTATAGCTCACTCAACCGCCAAATCCAAATGGGTAAGGTGAAGAGCTACAACCGCTACGAAATGCACGACGTGGTTTTGATCGACGGTCGCGCTCGCGGTATCATCGCTAAGAACCTCGTTACTGGTAAGTTCGAACGTTTCGCAGCTCACGCAGTAGTTATCGCTACTGGTGGCTACGGCAACGCTTACTTCCTTTCAACCAACGCTATGGCTTGTAACGCTTCTGCTGCAGTAGCCTGCTACCGCAAGGGCGCTTACTTCGCTAACCCAGCCTACGTGCAAATTCACCCAACTTGTATCCCACGCCACGGCGACAAGCAATCTAAGCTTACCCTTATGTCAGAATCACTCCGTAACGACGGTCGCATCTGGGTGCCTAAGAAACTCGAAGACGCTAAGGCTTTGCAAGCTGGCACTAAGAAGGGTAGCGATATTCCTGAAGAAGAACGCGACTACTACTTGGAACGCCGTTACCCAGCATTCGGTAACCTCGTGCCTCGCGACGTTGCTTCTCGTGCTGCTAAGGAACGCTGCGACAAGGGATACGGTGTAAACAACACTGGCCAAGCCGTATTCCTCGACTTCTCTGAAGCTATCAACCGTCTCGGTCTTGACGTGGTTCGTCAACGCTACGGCAACCTCTTCGACATGTACGAAGAAATCACCGACGTTAACCCTGGTGAACACGCCAACACTATCAACGGTGTGAAATACTACAACCCTATGATGATCTATCCAGCTATCCACTACACTATGGGTGGTATCTGGGTTGACTACGAATTGCAAACTTCTGTGAAGGGTCTGTTCGCTATCGGCGAATGTAACTTCTCTGACCACGGTGCTAACCGCCTCGGTGCTTCTGCTTTGATGCAAGGTCTTGCCGACGGTTACTTTGTTTTGCCTTACACTATCCAAAACTACCTCAGCGACCAAATCCAAGTGCCTCGCTTCAGCATCGACGCTCCTGAATTTGTTGAAGCTGAAAAGGCTTGTGTGGCTGAAGAACAACGCCTCATGAACATCGGTGGTAAGCGCTCTGTCGACTCTATCCACAAGGAATTGGGTAACATCCTTTGGGAACACGTTGGTATGGGCCGCACTAAGGAAGGTTTGCAAACTGCTCTTACTAAGCTCAAAGCTCTCCGCGAAGAGTTCAACAAGAACCTCTTCATCCCTGGCACTGCTGGCGATGGCATGAACGTTGAGCTCGACAAGGCATTCCGCTTGCAAGACTTCATCATCATGGGCGAACTTATTGCTTACGATGCTCTCAACCGTAACGAATCTTGCGGTGGTCACTTCCGTGAAGAATATCAAACTGAGGAAGGCGAAGCTAAGCGCGACGACAAGAACTACTTCTACGTTTCTTGCTGGAACTACCAAGGCAACGACGAAACTGCTCCTCAATTGATTAAAGAACCTCTCGAATACGAGGCTATCAAGGTTCAAACTCGTAACTATAAGTCATAATCAACTAATTAAGAAAGAAAATTCAAATGGCAAATATGAAAGTAAATCTTAAGGTTTGGCGTCAAGCCAGCCCTAAGGCAAAAGGCGAATTCAAGACTTATTCGGTTGACACTGACACCGAAACATCTTTCCTTGAAACCCTTGATATCCTCAACGAAATCCTCGTTGAAAAAGGCGAAGAGCCTATCGTGTTCGACCACGACTGCCGTGAAGGTATCTGCGGTATGTGCTCTCTTTACATCAATGGACACCCACACGGACCTGCTACAGGCGCTACAACTTGCCAACTCTATATGCGTAAGTTCCAAGACGGCGAAACTATCACCGTTGAACCATGGCGTTCTGCTGCATTCCCTGTTATCAAGGACTTGATGGTTGACCGTAACGCTTTCGATAAGATCCAACAAGCTGGTGGCTACGTGTCATTCAACTGCGGCGGCGCTCAAGACGCCAACGCTATCGCAATCCCTAAGAACATTGCCGACGAAGCAATGGACTCTGCTACTTGCATCGGTTGCGGTTGCTGCGTTGCTGCTTGTAAGAACGGTTCTGCTATGTTGTTCGTTTCTGCTAAGGTTAGCCAATTCGCCCTCCTTCCTCAAGGTAAGGCTGAAGCAGCTCGCCGCGCTAAGGCTATGGTTTCTAAGATGGACGAACTCGGCTTCGGTAACTGTACCAACACTGGTGCTTGCGCTGCTGAATGCCCTAAGAACATCAGCCTCAGCAACATCGCTCGCATGAACCGCGAATACATCTGCGCTAAGTTCAAAGACTAATCTCACGCTTGCCCTCGGGGCAAGAATCGTGATATTTACCCTATATGCTTGTCACACACAGTGGCAAGCATATTTTTTTTGCCCACACAATCCGTGGCTCGTATGGCCAATGGATTACACCCCCAGTGGTTTCGGATGGCCATTCGATACCACCCGCCGGTAGTGACTCGGTATGCCTCGTCCGCATAATGTGTAGAAAATTAAAGTGTTATCGCCATTCGGGTATATGTTATTGCCATTCGGGTGCGGACGCGTTTCCCGTGGATGGTGATGGGTTTCACGCAGATCCCCGCAGATCAAACAGATTTTTTTTGATTTGGATGCCGGGGATACCACCCGCCGGTAGGGACGTGGCATGTCACATCCGCATAATACGTTGGTAATTAATGTGTTATTACCATTCAAGTGCGGACGCGGCAGTGCGACATCCCTACTTGCTGCGGTTATCCAACGCGGAATGTGAAGCCGAAACGTATGGTGCCTATGTCTCCGACGTTGTTTTATCGGTTATCATCGCAAGATCTGTTATATCTGCGGAATTTGCGTGAACAAAAAAACGCCCTCCGAGGGAAACAATACCACCAGCAAAATCTGGCAAATCTGCGGAATCTGCGTGATGCAAAAATCACCTTCTGCGCGAAACAATACCACCAGCAAAATATGCCCAATCTGCGGAATCTGCGTGAACTTCAACATCCGCCTGCGTGATGCAAAAACACTCACAAAATCACCCGCCGTGGGAAACACAAAACCGACGCTGCGGAAATGGGGATTTTGGCGATTGTTCGCACTACTGTTCTCGGGTTTGCACTAATGCTCAATGAGTTACGCGCTAAAAATGTCCGATTAGAACAATCGGGCAAATTAAAAATGTCCGATTAGAACAGAAAAATGTCCGATTAGAACAGTAATTTTTGCTCCACATGCCCCTAAATTTGTGAAAACTAAACCAACCATATGCTACCATGATTGGAAACGACCGAAAAATATCGCAAAACGACGAACCGCGAAAGGCCGACCAAGCTCAGCATTTCTCGGATGAGCGCGTCCAGCTTCTCGACACCATCCGCGAGATGATCGACGACGAGCTCGACCGTCGCGGCACGAAGCACGAGTTCTCTCTCCGGCACGACGAAGTCCCGGCGAAGTCTCGGCGCTCGCTCTGGCAGCGGATCAGGGATTTCTTCATGGGCAAGCAGGGCAAATGACACCAGCCTTCAGGACGACAACGAAATCCTTTTGGCCGATAAACCTGAGATAAAAACAAAATAACAATAATTAAAATCAAAGCAAGTATGAACACAAGACGAACTAAACCGCTTAATCCGCTATTCGGTGGCAATTGGGCAAGAGTTAGGCTCAGCATGCTGCTGCTCTGCGTGCTCGCCGCCTTTGGCGCCCAGGCGCAGGACAAGGCCGAGGGGACGGCAGAACCGCCACGCGACCAAAACAGTGAACTGCGCACCAACACCTGGAGCATTTTCGCTCAGGGCGGTGTGTCGTGGGCTAACGGCGTTTGGTATCAGAATATCGACGCCAAGCGCAGCTATAAGCAGTCGCCTGCTGTGGGCGGCGGTTTCGACTTCACCATCCGTCCGTGGGTGCGCATCGGTGCCGACTACTTGTGGTCGCGATACCGCCGCGAGCAGCGCCCCTCGGTGCTCGACACCAAGGTGACCGACGTGAAGGCCTACGGAAACTATATGATGAACACCCATAACGTGAAGCTAAACCTCGGATTCAACTTCATGGAGCTGTGGCCCAAGCGCGGCGCTCAATGGCTCAACATCTGGATTGGTACGGGCCTCGGACACACCTTCGCGCGCGGCAACGAGTATAGCATCTCCTACAGCAACACCATCACCAGCGGCGGCACAACAAAGCCGTTCTACGGCGACGGAACCATCAACAACGACGGCACGGTGATCGTAACCGGCCATCTGCGCTCGGTAAACCGCCACGAGTCATACAACAAGCTGTTTATCCCTGCCACACTGCACATCGAGGCCGACCTTAGCCGCCGATTCACCGTGGGAGTGAAGGGCGAGATTGACTGGCTGCTCAGCCGCAAGGAAGTGGCTCCTAAAAACCTTATATATGCACTCGCTACGGTGCGCTACAATTTCGTGGCAAGCAAGGCGAGCGTGCAGCGCGCCTACTACGAGGGCGAGCTGTCGCAACTCAACCAGCGCGTGAACGCGCTCCGCGACGAGGCTTCGGCTGAAAAGGCCAACGCCAACCGCGAGGCGGCGCTTCGCCAGCAGGCCGAGAAGCGAAACGACGAGCTCAAGCGTGCCCTCGACGACTGCGAGCGCAGCAAGACCACCGTGGCTGAGACTGCACCTAAGCACTACGTACAGTTTGCCCACAACAGCTCATACCTGAGCAAGGAGGAAGTGATACGCCTGCGCGAATTTGCACGCAGCGTGAAGGGCGAGCGACTCGGCATACTTGCTGAAGCAAGCACCCCTGGCACACCCGACTACAACCAGGCAATCTCGGAGCGCCGACTTGCACGCGTGGTGGCAATCCTGCTCAAGGAAGGCTTCGCCAAGGAGGACCTTCGCCCGCAGAACGCCATCGGCGCACAGGGCGGAAAATCTACCGCTGAGGGCCGCCGAGTGACCATCACTGTGGAAAAGTGACACCCTCTATACCAAACGAAATAAGTAAAAAACAAAAAAAGAATACCATTATGAGAAAGTTAAAATCAATCATGTTAGCCAGCGCCATGCTGTTGGCAACTCCCATGTTCTTTAGCTCGTGCCACGAAGATGCTCCCAACCTCGAGCAGACCACCAACGTGGACATAATAAACGACTTCAGCAAGATTGTTGAGGCTATCAACAACGGAGCCATTAAGAACGAAGAGGCCATCGGCAAACTTACCGCCGCCATCGATAAGATGAATTCCGACCAATCAGCCAAATTGCAAGCTATTATTGAAGCAATCAATTCAGTAAATAACACCCTCGACGCAAAGCTTGCACTTATCGAGGCGGCGATGAAGGCGCAAACCCTCTCGCTCGAAGGAAAACTCGACCTTCTCGAGCAGGCTATCAAGAATATGCCTAAATACGACGAGCAACTCAATGCCATCGTGGCTGCCATCAACGCTCTGCCAAACTACAAAGAGCAACTCAAGGCTATTGAGACCATCATCTCTTCAGTCAACACCACCCTCAGCACTAAGCTCGCTGCCATCGAGGCTATCATCAAGGCTCAAACATTGTCGATGGAGGGTAAATTCGACGCCCTCGAGGCTGCCATTAAGGCTATTCCTGACAACAGCGCCGCACTCAAGGATCTCAAGAGCGAGATTGCCAACCTCATTCAAGCAGTGAAGAATGGCAGCAAGACCCAAAAGGAAGCCTTAGACGAGATTATCAAGAAACTCGAAGAACTAAAGGGCTCATTAGGCACCGGTTCTGTAGTTTACTCAACTGAGTATGTCGACCTCGGCTTGCCAAGCGGCACATTGTGGGCAAAATGCAACCTCGGTGCAGGCAGCCCAGAAATGATTGGTGAATACTACGCTTGGGGTGAGTTGAATCAGATTCTTAATAGCTATAAAGGCAGATTAGATGATGGTG
>CAJLWM010000056.1 GCA_905210415.1 uncultured Prevotellaceae bacterium | reverse complement strand
TTTTTTTCTACTGTTTGGAGTCTTTCGGTTTTTATAAGGCATCCTTTGCTTGTTTTTAATTCGCAATAGCCTGCTATTGTTCATTAAAAAGCAATCAAAGCCTGCTCTTCTAAAATTCCGAAACCCTGCCAAGCCCTAATGCCTGAATTGGGTTAACCCAAATCGGTCATTAGGACGTAAATGTGATTTTTTTTCTACTGTTTGGAGTCTTTCGGTTTTTATAAGGCATCCTTTGCTTGTTTTTAATTCGCAATAGCCTGCTATTACTCATTAAAAAGCAACCAAAACCTGCACTTCTAAAATTCCGAAACCCTGCCAAGCCCTAATGCCTGAATTGGGTTAAAAATGAAAAAAGAGGCTGCATCATAAAAATATTTCGGGGAATATTGGTTTGATACAGCCTCCCTGTGTGTATGGGATGAAAAAACGGAAAGCCCGCTTTTTCGTATGGTCAACGGTTAGGATTATTTGTTTGCTACTTCCTCAAGGATTGCTGTGAGGAAAGTCCAGAACTTAGCGACAGCAGGAATGTGCATCTTTTCTTTAGGAGAGTGCACGCCTTGCAAAGTTGGGCCAAATGAAATCATGTCGAGGTTAGGGTAGTTTGTCAAAAACAAACCGCACTCAAGACCTGCGTGGATGGCAGAGGCCTTTGCAGAGCTGTTAAACAGTCTCTCATAAGTCTTCATGGCAATGTTGAGGATAGGAGAGTCCATATTAGGTGCCCATCCTGGATATGGGTCGCTGTGCTCCACTGTTGCGCCAGCAAGAGTGAAGTGTGCTTCAACGAGTCCTGAGATTTCTTCTTTGCGGCTTTCCATTGAGCTGCGTTGTAGAGTGTCAACAATAATCTTGTTGTCTACCATCTTGATAGAAGCCAAGTTGGTAGAAGTGTCAACCAAACCTTCGATTTCTTTGCTCATGTGGAATACGCCGTGAGGACCGCTGTATACAGCTGCAACGAGGCGCTTTGCTGTGTCGTCGTCGATGATTGTTTCTGGAGTAGCAACGATTTCGCTAAGCACTTTTATGTCTTTTTCGGTGCGCTTGTATTCGTTTTTGATAACTTCGGCAAATTCGTTAAGTTCAGCGATTGTTTCGTCGACGAATTCTGGCTTAACACCGATTACGATGTTCGCCTTAACAGGGATTGCATTGTGCTTGTCGCCAGCATCAACAGAGGCAACCTTCACATCGCGCTTAGCCATAGTGTTCCATACGAAGCGCATGATGAGCTTGTTGGCATTGGCGCGTTCGGTGTCAATATCTGTACCAGAGTGACCGCCTTGGAAATCCTTGAAAGTGATGCTGATGTATTTGTAGTCGGCAGGTGCAGGAGTTGGGGAGAAAGTGAATGTTGCAGATGTTCCAACACCGCCAGCGCAACCGATGCAGATTTCGCCATCTTCTTCGCTATCGAGGTTGAGGAGGATGTCGCCGTCGATCATGCCTTCGCCGAGATTGTTTGCGCCACCCATGCTGGTTTCTTCGTCAACTGTGAAAAGTGCTTGCACAGGACCAGTTACCAAATCCTTGTCTAACATAACTGCGAGGCCAGCGGCAACGCCGATACCATTGTCAGCACCAAGAGTAGTGCCGTCGGCAGTAACCCATTCGCCATCGATGATGGTAGTGATAGGGTCGTTGAAGAAATCGTGCTTAACGCCATCGTTAGCAACACACACCATATCCATGTGTCCTTGCAAGATTACTCGAGGCGCATTTTCGTGTCCTTTGGTAGCAGGACGGAACATTGCCACATTACCGGCAGCATCGGCTTTATATTCAATGTTGTGCTCTTTTGCAAAGTTCACAAGAAACTCAGTCATTTTCTCCTCGTGTTTAGAAGGGCGAGGCACCTTAGTTATTTGGTCGAAAAGATCCCAAATAAGAGCAGGTTTTAAGTCTTTAATAGTCATGTTGTTTGTTGTTATATTGAATAAATAATACCGTTATTTTTTCATTTTAGAAACGTCTTCGATGATAGCAAGAGTGAGTTGCCAGAAGCGTTCTACAGCAGGGATGTGCATCTTTTCGCTTGGAGAGTGCACGCCTTGCAATGTTGGGCCATAAGAAATCATGTCGAGGTGTGGATAGTTGGTGAGGAACAATCCGCATTCAAGACCAGCGTGGATGGCAGTAGCCTTAGGAAGAGTGCCAAACAAGCGTTGGTGAGCCTTCATAGCCACGTTGAGGATAGGAGATTCCATGTTTGGAGCCCAGCCTGGGTAAGCGGCTGTGTGTACTACTGATGCGCCAGCCATTTTGAAGATGGCTTCGATTTGAGCGGCTGCATCATATTTGCGGCTTTCTACAGAGCTACGTTGTGATGTCACCACGTAGATGGTGTTGTCAGGTTGCATTTTTGCAGATGCAAGGTTGGTAGAGGTTTCAACCAAACCCTCGATGTCTTTGCTCATAGAGAGAACGCCGTGAGGAGCGCAATACATGGCATAAACGAATCGCTTAGCAGTTTCTGGGTCGATTACAGTTTCTGGTTTGTCGACAGATTCGATAGTGACGTATACGTTAGGTTCGGTCCTCTTGTATTCCTCCTTGATGTCGGCGTCAAAATGGTTGATGATAACGCTAAGGTTTTCCTTCATGCAAGAGCAAATACCGATTACGGCCTCTGCATCTCTTGCGATAGCATTGCGCAGGTTACCACCATTGAATGCTGCGAGAGCATAATCGGTGTTTTTGCCGATTTTATAGAGAAGGCGAGCCAATATCTTGTTGGCGCAGCCACGTTCGGCGTTGATGTCCGAGCCAGAGTGTCCGCCGTTGAGGCCGCTTACCTTTATTTTGAAGTAAACGTAGTCAGGGGCAGGAGTTGGAATGTATTTAAATGTGGCGTATGTGCCAAGGCCGCCGCAGCAACCAATGCAGATTTCGCCATCTTCTTCGCTATCGAGGTTGAGAAGGATGTCGCCTTCAATCATGCCTTCGCCAAGAGCGTTTGCACCAGTAAGGCCAGTTTCTTCATCAACGGTGAATAGGGCTTGGATAGGGCCAGCAACTATGCTCTCGTCGATAAGGGTTGCTAGTCCGGCAGCCATACCGATACCGTTGTCGGCGCCAAGGGTAGTGCCATCGGCGCGAACCCAATCGCCTTCTATAATAGTGGTGATAGGATCGTTGTCGAAGTCGTGCTTAACTTCAGGATGCTTTTCGCACACCATATCCATATGGCCTTGAAGCACCAGGCGAGGCGCGTTTTCGCAACCAGGTGCAGCAGGACGGAAGATGGCAACGTTGCCCGCATCGTCGGTTTTATATTTGAGATTATGCTTTTCAGCAAAGTTAATAAGATATGCTCTGATTTTGTCTTCTTTCTTAGAAGGACGTGGCACTTGGGTGATTTCATAGAAGATTTCCCAAATGAGGGCTGGCTTTAAATCTTTAATTGTCATAATATGTTTTAAGTTTAAATGTTACTTATTCTTTTATGCTTTGAAAATATGTTAAAAAAACATCTTTTCGATTACTAAGTTACAAAATTAATTTGAGTAAATTCGAAAAAAAACATTTACGTTTCCTATATTTGCATAAAATTTTGAAAACAGATGAAAATACTTGTCTTTTGTATAGTTTTGGTGGGTATCTCAGTAATGCTTTTAGGCGTGAGAATATTTTTTGTGAAGGGCGGAAAATTTCCGAACACACACATTCATGGCAACAAGGCGATGCATAAGCGAGGCATTTCGTGTGTTACATCAGAAGTGAAAAAATAAATAAAAAACGAAATAGATAACATGAAACTAACTAAGATGATGAAGTACGCATTATTTGCAGCATGTGCTATAATGTTTGCTTCTTGTGCACAAACTGAGAAAAAAGAAACTAGCGCGAAAACAGAAGCCAAAGAAATGGCAGGATCTGGCGATTTGATGAAGATCCGTTACATCGATGAAGATTCATTGCTTTCAAAGTATAACTTGGCAAAGGATTTGAGCGAATCAAATTTGAAGTTGTCGAATCAATACGATGCAGCACAACAACAACGTGCTACAGAAATCAACAAGTTTGCTGGCGAAGTTCAACGCAAATATAAAAATAATGGTTACCTTACAGAAGAAAGCTTTAATGTTGACCAACAAAAGTTGAATAAGATGCAAGTTGATGCTCAAAACTATCTTGGCCGTTTGCAACGCGACATTGAGAATCAAGTTTTGCAAAACAACATCCAGCTCAATGATTCTGTTAACAACTATCTCAAGATTTATGCTAAGGAAAAGGGCTACGATATGATTATCCGCAAGTCTGCAGCATTCTTCATCAATGATAAGTACAACGTGACTGATGAAGTTGTGGAAGCTCTTAACAAGAGATACAATAAAGTTGAGAAAAAGTAAATCCTCGAAACAAAATATATAACGGAATCTGGGCCTTTCGGGTTCTGGTTCCGTTTTTTTAACTCAAATCGGTCATTAGGCCGTAAATGTAATCAATTCTTAATGACCGAATTGGGTTTAATTAAAAAAATAGAGTGTAATATGAAGAAGATTTTATTTTTGTTTTTTTCAGCAATCATGTGTTGCAGTGTGGCGCAAGCGCAGTTTCATATCGGAGCTAAGGCGGGTGCTAACTTTTCAAACTATGTGGGTGATAATGCTCCACACAAGATGAATGTGAATTATCATGTTGGCGGCTTCGTGGAGTTTGGTGTTTTGGGCATTCTTTCTGTTGCTCCAGAAGTGATGTTTTCTGCTCAAGGCGGCACAGAAAAAGTGCCGGAATTGCAGAGCGGAGATGTTGTGTACAAAAATGCCAAAATCAAATGGAATACGAATTATGTGAATATCCCGGTGATGTTGAAATTGAATTTGCTTGGCAAGTTCTCGCTTGACTTTGGCCCACAATTCGGCTTTAATGTCACATCGAAGTGTAAGACAGAAACAGATAATTTTGATGGTCAAAGCTATGATTACAAAGATCAAACAAATAAGTTTGACCTTGCACTCGGCCTCGGCGCCACATACAATATTAATAGATTTATTTTCGTTCAAGGCCGATATATGATGAGTGTAACCAAATCGTATAAGAGCAATGTGCTTGGCGTGACCTTGCCAGTGGATGCTCGCAATGGTGTGCTTCAATTGTCGGTGGGTGTGAAATTATAAAGCTTTTTTATCCGAAGGCGAAAGATATATGGCGGTCGCTCTGCGAAAATAGGCGGAGCGACCGCTTTTTTAGTTTGTAGAAAGAAGAATAATTCTTAACTTCACAATCAAAATTGTAAACTACGAAATTAATATGCGACATTCTAAGAATAGGGCAATGGGAGGCGTGCGCCGTGTTGATACTAAATACACACAATTCATTGCAAAGGAGGAGCAGGGACTCCTTGATTTTGTTATGAAAAAGTTGTCGGGCATCAGCCGCACCAAAGCAAAATCGATACTGACAAATGGCGGTGTGCTTGTGGAGCATCAGGTGGAAACGCGACATGATTTTCTTGTAAAGCCAGAGATGATAGTGGAAATCAGCAAGCATCCTGGAGGGTCGACAAGAAGCTTTGATTATACTCCATTTTTCGATATAGTGTATGAAGACGACGATCTGATAGTGGTGAATAAGGCAGATGAGGTGCTCTCGATGGGCGTGGGGCGAAATAGCCTTAACATGAAAGACCTGCTTGACAGATACTTCGTGGATACTCGTCAGCGTTGCAGTGCGCACGTGGTTCACAGATTGGACGCACGCACCACTGGATTGATGATGTATGCCAAGAGTGTGGAGGTGCAGCAGATGCTCACTGCCGATTGGCGAAAGACAATCATAGATCGCCGTTATGTGGCTGTGGTGGAAGGCGAAATGGAGCAAACTGAAGGCCATGTGAAAAGTTGGTTGAAAGATACTGAAAGTATGAAGATAATCAGCAGCCGAACTAATAACGGCGGCAAATGGGCGTGGACGGACTGGCGATTGCTTGACCGGACGGATGGCTTGTCGCTGGTGGAACTGCACCTGCACACCGGAAGGAAGAATCAGATACGTGTGCACATGTCGGTGATACATCACCCTATAGTGGGCGACTATAAATATGGTGCTCAGATGGAGGGCGCCCGCAGGATGTGCCTGCATGCGTTCAGATTGGTGTTCTATCATCCGCGTACGCACGAGCCTTTGTCGTTTGAGACTCCATTCCCTGCTTATTTCACATCATTTTTCAAAAAATAATCATTTTGGTATGAAGAATATTTTGTTTCATGTGGTTCTCGTTGCTGCGTTGTGTGGCGCGAATGCAACATGCGGATATGCCGCAGAAGGTGTAAAGACCTTGCGTGTGACTGATTTCGGCGCAAAAGGCGATGGAAAGAAGGATAACACGAAAGCCATCAATAAGGCTATAGCGAAAGCACCAAGAGGAGCTGTGGTGGAGATACCTGCGGGCCGATTTGTGACGGGCACAATACGCTTGAAGAGTGATATCACGCTTCAGATTGATGAGGGCGCAGAGGTGATTGGAAGTGGCAATCTGGAGAATTATGAATGCTATAACCCGCTTCGCGATATGTCGAAATATGACACGGGTGCTGGCACTCGCAACGCAAATATTACCTCAGATAAACGATGGACAAAGGCGCTCATACTTGGGGAGCGGTTGAAAAATGTAGCAATAAAAGGTAAAGGCTTGATCAATGGTATGCATGTGAGCGATTCGCTTGGTGAAGAATCAATGCGTGGACCGCATGCCATTTTGCTTGCCGAATGTGATAGCGTGTGTCTCGAAGGGTTTGAGATAAAATGCGCGTCAAATTATGCCGTATTGGGCTATGAGATGCGAAACTCCACAATATCGGGTCTAACGATAGAGGAAGGCTGGGATGGTGTTCACATTCGTGGTTGTGAAAATGTAGTGATAGAAAAGTGTGATATCAAGACAGGGGATGATGCTATTGCTGGTGGCTATTGGAATAATATGAAAATTAGGGATTGCAGCATCAATTCATCGTGCAATGGCATAAGAATGATAGAACCGAGTGAAGGCTTGGAGATAGCAAATTGTAAAATATATGGAGCCGGAGCATATCCTCATCGCACAAGTGGCGCGGCAAAACGCACAAGCACGATTTATGGTATAGTGCTTGAACCCGGAGCGTGGGGCGATGCGCCAGGTCCTACAGAGAATGTGTATATACACGATGTGACAATAGATAATCTTCTGAGCCCAATCGTGTATAGTATGGGCGAAAACAACACTTGCTCAGGGTTGACTATTGAGAACGTCACCGCCACACATATATCATTCAATACCACACCGCTCAATCGTCAGGATTGTGTGCGTATGTGGGATAATATCACGATAAAGAATATGGTGGTGCGTAAGGGCAAGTAACCTATTCTTGGTTTGCAAATTTGATACACACAGGGCGAGGCACAGCGATGCGCTCGCCTGTGTCGTTTAATGCACCAGTGGCAGGGTCGCGTAGTAGCACTTCTACAAAGTTGTCGTCGCGGCATGCTACAAGCAGATATTTGCCGTTGGGCGTTATGATGAAGTTGCGTGGGTGTTTGCCTGTGTTGAAGTAGCTTGTTTTGGTAAGTGTGCCATCCTCGGCGATGGCGAACACTGAAATGCCATCGTTTTGGAGGCGGTGCGATGTGTATAGAAATTTTCCATCTGGGCTGATGCAGATGTCAGCACTGCCGCCAGCATTGGCATCGTCGGCTGGTAAATCTTGGATTTCGTGTAAAAGACCAGAGTTGTGGTCGTAGCGATATGCTATGACGTGCCCACTGAGTTCGTTGATTAGATAAAGATGCTTGCCGTCAGTTGAGAAAATACTGTGCCTTGGCCCGTAGCCGGGATGTACGGTGGTGTCGGTCAGGGATGACATATTGCCGTTTAGGTCTAATGCGTGTATGCGGTCGGTGCCAAGATCGTTGGTAAGTAAGAATCTGTCATCGGGAGAAAGTAGTGTGAAATGTACATGAGCGCCATTCTGTCGCTTGGTGTTAGGGCCAGTTGGCGCGGAAAATCGTATGACTTCGTGCTCAGGCCGTATAGAGCCGTCGGCATTTGTTTTAAATAATGAAATTGAACCGTCGGAGTAATTGGCTGTGCAAATAAGTCCGTTTGGAAGTATGCGTATGTGGCATGGGTCGGCTTCGGCATTCACGCTATTGATGTGCTCAAGTGTGCCTGATGCGGCATTGAATCTGTGTGCATTGATTTTGCTATCGTTGCCATTTTCGGTTACGCTATACACGATATTGTTGTCGTGTGTGATGGCGAGGTATGATGGGTTTGTAACATTGGCGCATTGAAGCGCAATGTGTTCTCCAGTGTGCTGATTGAAGCGAAATGTATAGATGCCGCGGCTTGTATCATAGGTGTAGGTGCCTACGAGCATGGTTAGCTGCGTATTTTGTGGAAGTGTTGGCATCGAATCGTATTTTAGGTTTTTATTTTTGGCAAAACTAAGAAAATATTTCATTTTGTGCAAAATGGTTTTGGATTGAATGACGGTGGCGAGAGATTTTCTAATAGAGATTCCTGAAAAAACAGTAGTTTTGCGTAGCGAAATAATATCTCTTGTGTTATTATTAATGTAAAACAAAAAGAAAAGATGACGTGGAAATACAGGAGTTTGTGAATGGTGCAGAAAGTCTGCGTGGTGGTCTGCTAAAACAGGCTATGCACTATCTTATGAATGACTCTGACGCTGAGGATGCTGTTCAGGAGACTCTCCTGAAATTGTGGATTGCACGTGAGCGGATAGCGGATGTAGCTAAAATGCAGCACATGGGTTCGGTCGTGTGCAGGAATGTGTCGCTCAATATGTTGCGAGATGCACGACAGGGTGTGCAGGTAGAGACGTTGGGCAACATGAGCGATGCTGACAATCCGCAAAGCCGGCTGGAAAGTCAAGAGAGTCAGCTATTGCTTAAGCAGAGCATAAACTCGCTTAGCGATAAATATCGCGCCATTATCAGAATGCGCAATGTGGAGAATATGTCGTATGCAGATATGGCTCGCGTGCTTGGCACGACGGAAAACTCTGTGCGCGGAATGATAAGTAAGGCACGAATGGAGCTTTTAAAGAACATAAACATGGCAAAACGATGAAATACTCAAAAGAATATATTGAAAACCTGTTGGGCAAGTTTATTAAAGGTCTGACCACAGAAAAGGAGGAACTTGAGCTTGCCGAATACTTTGAAACTGCCGAGGATGTGCCTGCTGAATGGCAGTTTTATAGGGATATGTTTCGTAGTTTTAAGACCAATGATTATGATTTTAGTGATGATGAACTGGATGCAATGTTCTCTCAATATCTTGCGACGGATTCAGATTCAGACTTGCCTGCCGAACAGCCGGTGCAGAAGTGCTCTGTGCGTTTGTGGCGATGGGTGTCTGTGGCGGCGTGCGCTTGTGTGTTGGCAGCTGTTGCCATATGGTCATGGACGGCTTCAATAGACAATGGCCCAGTTGCGGAGACGATGTTGGCTGAAGGTCGGCAGAAGGTTGTGAGTGATGATGAGCCAGAGGTGAATGTCAGCAAAACGCAAGAGCCTGATATGAGGGGAATGTCTGCCAAGGAAAATGAAGGTAACGACATAAAACCTGTAGCCGAGCAATGTCTCGTGGTAAATCGAAATATTATAAGGGAAGCAAATGCGATAAAGAGGGTAGATGATATTTTGGCTTCAGTTACTTTCCCTGATGAACAGGTAGAAAGCTATGAGATAAGAAAAGTGGGCGATGCAAATATTGTAACAAAGCATTATGATGATGGAACGTCAAACACCTTTATTGTATCAAGCAATGACGATGAGTCGGGGAGTCGTCTTGTAGCACTCAATTAATGAATTAACAACTTAATATATTATAGATATGAAAAAGTTATTTGTTCTTACAGTTATTGCGCTTTTAGCGACTGCGGTTTCGTATGCGCAGAAAAATGTGTTTGTCATTAACGGCAAGAGCGTGGAGAATTTCGATGGTTCGCAACTTACGGGAAAGAAGATACTGTCGTTTAAGATAATTAAAAATGACGGTGGGGATATTTACAGCATACAGACCGACGACGTATTGCCAGATAGTGTGAAAAACCGACCCTATAAAGTGACGGCAAAGGTGCAACACTTCACAATCGATGCATCAGCAAGTGAAAATAAGCTTGCTAAGCCGAACAAGGAAGGTAAGAGCGAGGTGAAGGTGACAAGTGTTGATATGCTTAAATCAAAGCCATTGATAGTTTTGGATGGTAAGGAGTATAGTGGTTCGATAAATGATATTAAGCCCAGTGACATCAATTCGATAAACGTGTATAAAGCTGGATCGGACGTCGCCAAAGCATACGGAGAGAAGGGCAAGAATGGTGTGCTGAAAATATTTACTAACGCGAGTGCGGAGAATGTCTCGTATGTGGTGGATGGAAAGCCTGCAACATCTCAAGAGGTGAAAGCGCTTGCTCCATCAAAAATATCAAATGTTACAGTATTTAAGCGAGGTTCAAAGGGCGCTATGGATTATGGTGAAATAGGAAAGACGCATGACGTGATAGTGATTGAAACAAAGTAGTATTAGCAATGTAGAATGTTGAAAACCGCAACAATTAATAAAAAAGGTTGTCGAGTCTTGTGTCGTGGTTATATCTGAAGAAGGATGGGCTAAGCAGGATGACGGCTCATTGGATAGTTCTTGGGTGGGGATTTTGGGTCTAAGGGAGATAGGTCTGAAATCCCCTCCATTTGTTTTTCCTATCGCTTAGGTGGGCGGTGTCATGAAAAAAATAGCATCCTGTGTAAAATTTACACTAAAGATTTTTGGGTATACAAAAAGAATTGCTTATCTTTGTGGTGTAAAAATAACACAAGATGGTAAATAGTGATATAAAATGGAGCAAGAAATGTATTGTTACAAATATCCACATCCTTCGGTAGCAACAGATTGTGTTATCTTCGGTTTTGATGGAATGAAGTTAAAGGTGTTACTCATAGAGCGAGGGGCAGAACCCTATAAGGGAATGTGGGCTTTTCCTGGAGGTTTTATGAAAATGGAAGAGTCGGCTGAACAGGGTGCCTTGCGAGAGCTTAAAGAAGAAACAAATCTATCACCTTATTATATAGAGCAATTTCATTGCTTCACTGACCCAAATCGTGACCCTCGTGAACGTGTCATCTCTATTGCTTTTTTCGCTCTTGTGAAGATTGCGGATGTGAAGGGTGGTGATGATGCTGCCAGAGCAGAATGGTTCGGCATGGACGAAATTCCACGACTGGCTTTTGATCACGATTTAATACTGCGTATGGCATTGGATAAATTGCGTGAACGCATTCACTTCCAACCAATAGGCTTTGAATTATTGCCTGAAAAATTCACATTGAAGGAGTTGCAGATGCTGTATGAGGCCATTTTGGGAGTCAACTTTGACCGACGCAACTTTGCTAAGAAAATGTTGCACCTTGATATTCTCACGCAATTGGAGGAAACGGTTTGGCCTACGCCAAAACGTGAAGCATACCTTTATTGTTTTAACCGAGAAAAATACAATGAATTGAAACAAAAAGGTTTCAAATTAGAGTTTTAAGAAATATGCTAATGCGTAAAGGATGAATAGTATAATAACAATAAACCAAAACCAATATTATTATGTTAGGAGCGATAATTGGCGACATTGTGGGAAGTCGCTGGGAATTTGATCCCACCAATGATTATAACTTTGAGTTGTTTTCCGACAAGAATAGCTTTACAGACGATACCATATGCACCGTTGCTGTGGCTGATGCTATACTGAACCACAAGGGTTATGGCGCAAACCTTCATGAGTGGTGTAGGCGTTATCCTCACCCCATGGGCAGTTATGGTGGACGGTTTGCATCATGGATAAATGATAACAATCCTAAGCCATATAGATCATTTGGCAATGGCTCTGCGATGAGGGTTAGTGCCGTGGGTTGGGCTTTTGTTGATAAGGAAAGCGTGCTTGCCAATGCTGAGTTGTCGGCGGCATGCACACACAACCATCCTGAGGGCATAAAAGGTGCGCAAACCGTTGCTTTGGCCATACATTTGGCATTAAAAATGAGAAAGGCTTACGCAGGAAGGGCAATTACCCATAGAGCTATAAGAGAAATGATTATAGACCCATGTGTCTCGTTCTCTGGATATGACATAAATATCAGTCAGGAGGAGGTCATGAACAAGTTTGATGTGACTTGTCAAGGTACAGTGCCTGTGGCTTTGAGCATTATAAGTCGTAGCTGTAGTTTTGAGGATGCTATTCGCCGAGCCGTTTGTCTTGGGGCTGATGCAGATACTCTTGGATCTATAGTTGGAAGTATTGCAGAGGTGATTTGGCCGATTCCCGATGACATGCGCAAGAAAGCCTTGGATTATCTGCCTATGGAGATGCGTAGAGTTGTAAAGGCCTTTTGCAAACATGTGCGTGCGTATACCCCTCGTATTGTGCCGCAGGAGGAAAAGCGTAAACAATCCCAAATTATTATGCGTTGGAAACTGGGTTTGGGGAATTTAAACAATCTTTTGTCAGGTAAGAGTCCTTTGCCCGATAAGCAGACTGTAGCTACGATGGATATGGGAAGGTTTGAACCAATGCCAACCAACAAAGAGGATGTTTCTGAGGCTAGAATAGATTTTGTTGTTCCTGCTGATGCAATGTATGTTTTGCGCCGTGGGCACATTCCCGAATCTCAAGAAGATCATTGGGCTATGGTGTGTGATGGAGAATACATTCGTTATTTCCGTAGTTGGACAGGTGTATGTGCTTTTGAGGCACATTATATAAAAAACGATGATGAATCATATTGCATTGACCATTTGAGAATAAATCAGAGTCTGTGTGAATTCGGAGTTAATGGTGATGAAGCTGGGGTTGCATTGTTTTTATATCTCCTTGTTGAAGAAGTGGGTGGTGATGCAGAAATGGCATGGGATGAATATATTTATGCATGGGATGCATTGGATTATAAGTATAAGAATTGCCGTGAGTAGCAGGCATAAAAGATAGTTGTGTGGGTTGCACGAGTTTCATCGCATGCTTGCAAGCGTGGGCTGTTGCCTGTAGGTTCACCCAATAGACGGCATGATGAATCCCTGATAAGCCATAAAAGGCGGGTTGGCGCAGATTATGGCTCAGTGGAAAAGTACTGGGGGCTGTGTTTGTTGTTTCATAGTATTTTGTACCTTTGCATTATGAACATGCTTGAACAATTAGCCCGTCTAGTTCTTCCCAAAGAAA
>CAJLWM010000055.1 GCA_905210415.1 uncultured Prevotellaceae bacterium | reverse complement strand
TCCGCCTTGTGAACGATTGCCGTAGCCTCCACCTTGTGGACGATTACCGTAGCCACCGCCTTGTTGACGATTGCCATAACCACCGCCTTGTTGACGATTACCGTAGCCTCCGCCTTGCTGACGATTACCGTAGCCTCCGCCTTGCTGACGATTGCCGTAGCCTCCGCCTTGCTGACGATTGCCATAGCCACCTTGATTATAACCGCCTTGACGATTGTAACCACCTTGGCCACCATAATTTCTTTGTCTGTAATTTTGATTATAGCCAGTGCCGGAATCTTGATCATCTGCACCTTGAACACCGCGCGACTCATAGTTTGAATAGCGCACATCATTTTCCATAGCCTCGCCCTTGTTTTCACCAATGCGTGGTCTCTTCACTCTTTTTTCAGTATTCTCATCCATAGATAACAATGTTAAAAATTTCGCCTCGCGGCTAAAATGTTTTTTTAAGTAAGGTTATATTAGTTTATATTTTTGTTCTTTTATAAGTAATAATTCCTATTCCTTTATAAACCATAACAATAAATTCGTTGCAAAGATAGGCAAATAATTCAAAATAATATTGCTATGCACTCTCATTTTTCACTAATTCACTGCAAAACATCATTTTTTTGCTTAAAAAATAGTGAGAAGGCAACAATTGCACCTAATTTGCATTCCAACAGACGCATTCTCTCACGCAAGACATAAAACCATGAGGAACAACGCCACTTTTCCTTGAATTCGCCATTATTTTTTTTGGCTGGGGGCTGTGAACAACCTTCGCCCACCCCCAGCTAAAAATTATCTTTAATAACCAGTATAGGTGTGCGGAGTGATTTGCTTCAATTCGCGCTTAACCTCATCACTCACCTTAAGAGTATCGATAAACTCTGCAATGCTTTGTGCATTCACCACGCTGTTGGTGCGAGTGAGAGCCTTGAGAGTTTCGTATGGCTTCTCATAGCCTTCGCGACGAAGGATTGTCTGAATAGCCTCAGCCACCACGTTCCACATACCATCAAGGTCGGCATTAATAGCATCTTCGTTAAGAATAAGCTTATTCAAGCCCTTGAGCGTACTTGCAAGAGCAATCACCATATGGCCCATTGGCACGCCAACGTTGCGAAGCACTGTAGAGTCGGTGAGGTCACGTTGCAAACGAGACACTGGCAACTTCATTGAGAGGTGAGCCAAAATAGCGTTTGCGATGCCCAGGTTACCCTCAGAATTCTCGAAGTCGATAGGATTCACCTTATGAGGCATTGCTGATGAGCCAACTTCGCCTGCCTTAATCTTCTGCTTGAAATAATTCATCGACACATATTGCCAAATGTCGCGGTCAAGGTCGATAATAATTGTGTTGATGCGCTTCATTGCATCAAACAAAGCACCGAGGTTGTCGTAGTTGCTTATCTGAGTAGTCCACTCTTCGCGGCTTATGCCAAGACGGTTCTCAAGGAAATTCTTTGCAAAAGCGCGCCAATCGTAATTAGGGAACGCAATAAGATGCGCATTGAAGTTTCCTGTAGCGCCACCAAATTTCCCGCTCACTGGCACAGCCTTTAGTTGCGCGAGCTGGTTTTCCAAGCGGTAGGCAAACACACGGATTTCCTTACCCAAGCGAGTTGGCGATGCTGGCTGGCCATGAGTCTTAGCGAGCATGGGCACATCCTTCCAGTCTTCTGCATACTTATTGAGCAAATCAATAGTTTCTTGAAGCATCGGTATGTACACCTCGTTAGTGGCATCCTTAATAGACATTGGCACCGAAGTGTTGTTGATGTCCTGCGAAGTCAATCCAAAGTGTATAAACTCTTTGTATTGCTCCAACCCCATTTCATCGAAACGCTCCTTAAGGAAATATTCCACGGCCTTCACGTCATGATTAGTAACGCTCTCAATATCCTTGATTCGCGACGCATTTTCAACAGTGAAATTTCTGTATATATCTCTTAATGGCTCGAAGCAATCAGCGCTCACGCCCGATAATTGGGGCAACGGCAATTCGCACAAAGCGATAAAATACTCAATTTCCACCTTAACGCGATATCTGATCAAGGCATACTCTGAGAAATACTCACTCAATTTTTCAGTCTTGCCGTGGTATCTTCCATCTATTGGCGACACGGCGGTCAAAGGACACAAACTCATAACCTCTTAATAAATGTTTTAAATATTATGATACTCTTTTTTTATTTTCATCTCAAAAAATTTCATTGCCTTTCATCGAGCAAAAGACATCAAAATCTTCACACACGCGAACATTATATTCAGCATAGAATGATTCGCCTCGAAAATCATACTGCAAAGATACAACACCAACATCCTTATTGCAATTTTTCGTAATTTTTTTTGAAAATATTTTGTAGATTCAAAAAATTGCACTAACTTTGCACTCGCAAATGAGAAACAACTCATACGGGCGTTTAGCTCAGCTGGTTCAGAGCATCTGCCTTACAAGCAGAGGGTCGGCGGTTCGAATCCGTCAACGCCCACCGAAAAACCGATCGAAATTTGATTTCAGTCGGTTTTATTTTTATCCACACTCCACAAAATTACATGATACAGTAGGCTCACGCTACAAACAGAAAGTCTTCGGGCTGGCTCGCCAAATAAACAAATTCACTATTCACACAACAATACAAACGAATAAAAGCATCTCGGGCGACCACTTAGCTTGTTACGCAGCTCGGCCATTCCCTCAATGCTTTATTGCAAAGATAATAACAATTTTTCGAAACACGCCAAATGAGAAACAAGGCTTCCCATTCTTATAGAAAAGCGAACGCCTTCCCACCTTTTTCATTTATATGATGCGGTTACTCTAAATAAAAAAGACTTACGAACCTTCCGAAGCCTACGCTCATAAGAGCCGACATGTGAAACGCTGCATAAGTCTTTATTGCAAAGATAATAACAATCTTTTCAAAACACAACAAGTCTTAAACAAGACTTCTCTTTTCTAAAGAAGTGCTGACATCTTCCCACCTTTTTCACCCAAACTATACCTATTGTCCAGCAACAAAGAAATTCTTTTCGCATATCACAAAAAGCGATTAATTATTTCCTTTATCCCCAGCAAAAGTGTAAATTTGCGTACAAAATAAAAATGCAATCATTTATGCTAAAAAAGAACGTTCTATTACTGCTGTGCGCCATTCTGCTGTGCGCATGTAACAACAAGAAGCATGACACATCTTCAACCAAAAAGGAAGGATACATAGTTGAAGCCAGCCTGATCAAAATCACCAAACACGACGGTTACACGCAAGTGAAAATCCTCGACCCTTGGCATAGCGACAAGACATTACACGACTACAACCTTATCCCAAAAGGCAGTCCTGTCCCAAGCGACCTTCCAAAGGGCACAATCATACACACACCTATAGAGCGCGCACTGGTCTATTCATCGGTTCACGCGCAAGTAATCAAAGAACTCGGTAAGATATCTGCCATTTCGGGAGTTTGCGATGCAGAATACTTCAAGATTCCAGAAATCACCGCTGGCCTGAAAGACGGCAAAATCACAAATGCCGGATCGTCGATGGCTCCTACTATTGAAAAAATCATTGCTCTCAACCCTGAGATAATCATTCTCTCGCCTTTCCAAAACGGCGGTTATGGCACGATTGCCACGCTGGGCATACCAATTCTTGAATGCGCCGACTACATGGAAGAATCGCCTATCGGTCGCGCAGAATGGGTGAAACTGTTCGGTCTCCTTTTTGGCAACGAGGACAAAGCCGAAGAATTATTCAATCACACTCAGGCAGAATACAATGCAATAAAAGAGCAAGTGAGCGCTACCAACGCACGACCAAAAGTCGTCACAGAAATGGTAACAAGCGGAGTTTGGTTTGTGCCAGGCGGCAACAGCTACATGGCACACATCATCACTGATGCCGGCGCCACCTACCCTTGGAGCAACAACACCGAAAGCGGTTCGCTACAACTCGATTTCGCACAAGTGCTCAACACCGCACACGATGCCGACTTCTGGTTGATTAAGACATCCAACATCAAGTCATACGCCGATCTAAAGCAAGCTTACACACTAAACGACCGCTTCGACGCCTTTAGCAAAAAGAACGTATGGGTGTGCGACACTCAGACGACTTCGCTTTTCGAAGAATTCCCTTTCCATCCCGAAATGCTCCTAAAGGAGTTGGCTCATATTTTCCACCCCGAACTAAACGAAAGCAACTATAAATATCGTTACTACCAACCATTGACCGACAAATGAGAAATAGCAATAGTGCAATATCATTTCCACTCGCGCTTATCGCAATAAGCACCGTGTTGCTCGCCTTGGCTATTGCCAACCTACTAATTGGCTCTGTCGACATCGAGGCAAGCGCCATATTCAACATTCTGTGCAGACGCGGTTGCGACAACGCCGCGTGGGAGGCAATTGTGCTCCATTCACGATTACCCATGATAGCCACAGCAGCGCTTAGCGGCGCTGCCCTATCTGTATCAGGACTTCTCCTACAGACCGCATTCAACAACCCTCTTGCTGGGCCATCAATTCTGGGTGTATCCACAGGCGCAAGTTTTGGCGTTGCAGTGGTAATGCTTGCCACCGGAAGCGCCATCGGCGGAATGCTTAGCGAAACCATGGGATTTTATATGGCAGTGCTGATAGGAGCATTTGTCGGCGCAGGCATTGTGCTGATTGTGCTACTGCTGTTTTCTTCGCTCGTTCACAGCGCAACCATGCTTCTCATCATAGGCATACTGGTGAGCTATCTCGCATCAAGCGCAGTGAGCCTGCTCAACTTCTTTGCAACCGAAGAAGGCGTTCACAGCTATGTGATTTGGGGAATGGGCAATTTTTCTGGAGTATCGTCGGAACAATTGACTCTTTTTGCCACTATAATACTTCTCACTTTAGCGCTATCATCGTTGCTCGTAAAACCGCTCAACGCTATGCTTCTGGGCACTCGTTATGCCGAAAACCTCGGCGTGAACACCAAGCAAATGAGAAACATGCTGCTTCTCATCACTGGCATACTCACGGCAGTGGTCACCGCATTCTGTGGCCCTATCGGGTTCATCGGGCTCGTGGTACCACACATCGCGCGCCTATTGCTCAACACCAGCAATCACAACCGCCTTATTCCAGCCACAATTCTCTCTGGCGCAGCGGTGGCATTGCTTTGCACACTCATCAGCGTATTGCCTAAGTCATACGGCGTAATACCCATCAACGCCATCACGCCTATCATTGGTGTGCCAATTATCATCTACATTATCATCAATAGAAGAAAAATTCAATACTTCAACTAATGAGTTATCTGACTGCACATAATCTGAGCATTGGCTATCGCCATAAAAACGGCGCAACAACTGTGCTTGAAGACCTCAACCTAAGTCTTGAGCGTGGGTCTCTCGTGGCATTGCTCGGAGCTAACGGAGCCGGAAAATCCACTCTCCTGCGCACCATCACAGCCGTTCAACCAGCCATCTCTGGCACGGTGGAACTATGCGGATGCGACATCAACAACCTATCGCAACGCGAACGCTCAAAAATCATAGGCATCGTCACCACCGACAGGATTATGACTGGCGGACTCACCGTGTTTGAGTTGGTATCACTGGGCAGACAACCTCACACTGGTTTCCTCGGCCGTCTCAGCAAAACCGACAAAGAGTGTGTGGCAAAAGCACTTAGCGATGCCGGCATAGCGCACAAGGCACAATGCTATGTGTCGCAACTATCTGATGGCGAACGCCAAAAAGCAATGATCGCCAAATCGCTTGCACAAAACACTCCCATCATCATTCTCGACGAACCAACGGCTTTTCTCGACGTAGCAAACCGCTTTGAGACTATGCGCCTACTGCACGACCTCGCCCACAAGCACAACAAGGCTGTGCTTCTATCAAGCCACGACATATCGCAGTCGCTCCTGCTTGCCGACAAAGTTTGGCTGATAAAATCCAACCACGAGGTGATCGCTGGCAGCACCGAAGATTTGGTGCTCAACGGCAGCCTTGACAACCTGTTCGACTCAAAATCTCTCCAATTCAATAAGAGCACAAGCGATTTTGAGGCTGTATTGCCCCACACCATGTGCGTGACGCTGTCGTGCGCAGACAACGCGCTCAGCCGCTGCATCACAAATGCGCTTATGCGCAACGGGGTGGCCGTGGCACAATCTGCACAAATCCACATCACTGCGCACGATCCAAACAACATCACCATCGGCGACTGCACCGCAAAATCTATCGCCGAAATGATTCTTAAAATCAAATCTTTGCAACAAACAGACCAAAGCAACGAAACAAAATGAATATCTCTGTAAAAGACTATATGAAATTGCAGCCCAACTATCCAAAGGTGGCAGATAGCGATAAATACTATCTGCAAGTGGCTATGCAACTCGACGCTGCGCTAGAAGCAGCAGAACTTCAATTACAACTCTCGCCAAACGTAAAACGCGACATAGCGCTGGCTACAATCGGCTACTTTCAAGATATTGTGGCCGACTGCGGCATTTGGCGTTCATTTATCACCATACACAAGAAATTCTATGGCTCACCACTGCCTTTCTACAACTTGAGTGATGAATATTGCGAAAGCGAGTTAAACAAAGAGGACTTGATGTTCCTTATCTGGTATGTGATCGAATGCAATGCCCAAAAGCCAGGCTTTCTATCTCCTTTCCATCACGACATCACTTTGCTTGCCGATGCATTTTTCGATATTCTTGACAAGGTTTATCTCGACGCACCACTACCTACCGAATACACCATGGCAATGGACGTTGAGCTCGACAACATCGGACAAGCCCAAAGCATCTTAGATCTTTCGTCGTGGCTATTCTGGAATAGCTACCTTATGCCTCACGCAGCAAAAGGGGCTATCAACGAAGCTATGGCAGAAGCGCAACAAATCATTTCTAAGCACAGCGATCGCAAGGATGCTTCGTCGCACCTTAGCGACCTAAACGACCGTGTGATGCTATCCAACCCTACAGGACCGCTCGCGCTCACCGTGGGAGAATGGCTGAAAATGATTGTCGACGAAGAGCTGCCCGAATTTGAGGAATCTACCACGCAAAAGACTCCGCACAAATTCTACAAGCAGCTCATCAATGCCACCGGAGGCGAACCAATAGCGTTTTTCAATAGTTACGACGCCCTTGAATCATTTCTATGCAACGATATGGGATGGGGCGCAGCGCCAGAAGGCCACCTGCCTCACCTGCGTAAATTCGACAATTTCGTAATCTACGGCACACCGGCAAAAGGCATACTCGTGGCACACGATGTGGCTCAATACATCGCCCATCCAGCCAACCCATATTACGACCCTAAAGCAACTGAGGAATCGGGCTATCGATTGCTCACGCAACGCGGCTTCTGCCCTATCGACCTCATAAAATATGCCTTCAGCAACAATATGGCTTCAAAGATCAAGATGCCTTACGACGCCGATGGAAAAATCATCAATGACAACTGGGATTTTCTGGCACGACTATACCAACAACGATACTATCGTCCAGATTAATCACTATCACATAGCAATATTAAGGGCTTGCCTTCGTTGTGAGGCAAGCCCTTAATCTATATTGTCAATTTTACAGGAATTAATTCTCAGGATTCAAGAATACCACCTTGTAATTGTTCTGCTTCAAAAGATCAGCCACAAACTTCTCAACATCCTTATTGCTTATTGAGTTAAGCACCTCATCATAGTGCATGAATGTGTTCACTGGCACCTTTTCATATGCAGACATTGCAGCAAGCCATCCGCTATTCACCTTCATTCTTTCGGCATGTTGCTTCGACATAAACTCTTTCACCTTCTGCATTTCCATATCATCAACGTTCTTTGTCATTGCCACAAATTCATCCTTGATAATCTTGTTCACCACATCTTTCTTTTCAGGCTTCATTGGGAAGATTACTGACATCATCAATGGCTCTTCGCCAGTGAGCGACAACGAGCAAGATGCGCCGATTGAATATGTTGCGCCTTCCTTCTCACGCACCTTTTCATTCAATCTAATGCTCATAATCTGACCAGCCATACTTGCCATCAATTCATTCTTCGATGTGTATTCTGCATCACCGAAGCACACAATTGCCGCATACACTTGTGGCACTTCCATCTTAGCTGTGTAATTGTCTTCTGATGTGCCCTTGTTCATCGACAGGCCAAGCTTTGCCGTCTTAGTGGCTTTCTTAGCATCTGCTGGCAATGTGGCAATGTATTGCTCTACCAAATCGCGAAGCACTGCTTCATCAAAATTACCAACAAACATAAATGTGAAGTCGGCTGCATTGCTAAACATTTGCTTAGCCATTTCCACGATTCTTTCACGATTGGCCTTCTCCAAATCCTCTACAGTCATCGCTTGCTTGCGAGGGAACTTATAGAACGACTCCATATATCTCTTCGAGAAGATTGAGCGTGGATTGTTTTCGTTTTGCTTGATAGAAGCGATGCGCGACGACACCATTGCTGCATATTCATCAGCATCTGCGCCAAGGCCATTGAATGCCATATACACATACTCCATCATTTCCTTCATATCCTTTGGCACACTGTAGCCAGTGATTGCCCTTGAATAATCCGAAGCCGACAACGCCATGCTGAAGTTCTTACCCGCATAGTATTTCTGCAAATCATTGTTGCTATAAGATCCGAGTGAGTAACTACGCAAAACGCTTGGCAACACCTTCAAGTTGCTGGCTTCGCTTTCTGGGAACACTGATGTGCCGCCATTAGCAGTTGCGCTAAACAATACCTCGTCGTCCTTATAATCGGTCTTTTTCAACACCACCTTAACACCGTTTGACAAATACCATTCCTTAGCATCAAATTGCTTGTTCACCACTTCCTTCTTGATTTTACCCTTCTTTGGAAGTTTTGCAATCAATGGTTCGGTCTTTACATTATCCACATACGCATCGATTTGCTCAGCATTCACCTTCTTGATTATAGCATCAAGCTGTTCTTCAGTTGGCACTGCCACACCTTGTTTTTCAGGAAGCATAGCCACAACCACAACATTATAGTCAGGATTTACCAGCTCTGCCACCTTCTTGTTGGCATCTTCAAGAGTAACCTCATTAGCCACGCCGCGCATTATCTCGTAATAATCTTCCACGCTTGGTATTGGCTCATTGTCAAGGAAATGTTCCACATATTCCTCTACGAGAGTGTTTGATTTAATCTTATTTCTATTCTTGTATTCATTTTCCAACGCTGCAAGGAAATCTTCGCGATAGCGATCCATCTCGCTTTGCACAAAGCCATGGCGCTTTGCACGAAGCAATTCGCGATACAATACTTCAAATGCCGCGCATACATTTTCCTTTGCATTGGCAGCACCACTGAACGCACCTTTTGAATCCGACACCATAAATGTACCATCGTAGCATCCGGCACTTGAGAACGGGCAATCTGCCTTCTTAGAGATTTCTGCAAAGCGGTTGTTGATCATCGACGATACCATGCTTGTGATGTAGCCACGCTTCAGATATTCGACACTGTTTTTCTCTGATGGCTGCACTGCATCGTGCTTAAACATGATATTGATGTTTTGGCCTGTCAACTCCTTGTCAGTTCCAATGGCATAAATAGGCTCCTTATTATCCTCCACTTGGAATTTGGTGCGCTCTGCTGGATTTTCAGGCATATTGATTGGCGAGAACAGCTCCTTGATCTTAGCTTCAATGCGGTCAACATCGATGTCACCTACAATCATTATACCTTGCAAGTCTGGGCGATACCATTTTTCATAATAATCGCGCAATGCCTGATATGGGAAATTGTCAACCACCTCCATTGTGCCGATAGGCAAGCGATAGCCATAACGGCTGCCAGGATACATCTTTGGCAACAATTTCTCCAAGATGCGTTGCGATGGAGAAGTCTGGCTACGCCATTCTTCGTGAATCACCTTACGCTCTGCATCTATCTCCTCACCGTCGAGCAGCAAATCATCTGCCCAATCGTGAAGAATCAGCAAGCAAGAGTCTTGCACGCTCTCACGAGCAGTAGGCACTCCCGAAATATTATATACTGTGCGCTCAATGCTTGTATAAGCATTCAAGTTGTAACCGAACTTAATACCCACGCTTTCGCACCATTTCACGATGTCATTGCCAGGGAAATTCTTTGTTCCATTAAAGCACATGTGTTCAAGGAAGTGGGCCAACCCTCTTTGGTTTTCCTCCTCCATTATCGAACCAACCTTTTGTGCGATATAAAACTCAGCCTGACCCTTTGGATAAGAGTTATACGCCACATAATAAGTTAAGCCATTATCGAGCTTACCTATTCTCACTCGCTTATCAACAGGTATCTGCTGACTTGTTTGTGCCACTGATGAGCAACAAGCCAATCCCATTATACATAGGACTGCAACTCTAAAAATTGATTTTATCATCTCTTTGAGTTTTTATTATACTTTATTTTTATATATTCTAAATAACTTTACAAATATACGCATTTTTTGACAACAACAATGGATTAAAACGAAAACCTCAAAAATTAATTTAAAAAAAGCCTTTCGCATACGTCACTATATAACAACATCTTACAGCCGTATTTACCACTGCAATTTACCACACAAAAAATATTATTTTAAAAAAAGTCTGGCAAATCGCTTGTCAATTCAAAAAAAGGTCGTAACTTTGCAATCGCAAACAGCAAAACACTGGCCCATTAGCTCAACTGAATAGAGTGTTTGACTACGGATCAAAAGGTTACAGGTTTGAATCCTGTATGGGTCACAAAGGATGGTTGAAAAAACCATCCTTTTTTTGTTTTAGGCACGTCATAATGTAACAGATTGTTTACAAATAATTTGCAATCACAGCATTATTTACTACCTTTGCACGGCTGTATGATTGTACAGCGCTCCTTACACAAATTTTAACACTTTAAACTCGACTACAAAAAATGCTTGATATATGTTGTATAGGGCACATCACCCTTGACAAAATCATCACCACTGAGAAAACTGTTTACCTAAATGGCGGCACTTCATACTACGTATCGCACGCCCTACGCAAACTACCTCCCATCAACTACAAACTCATCACTTCGCTTGCCGAAAGCGAGATGAACGCCGTGGAAGATATGCGCGCCGAAGGCATCGATGTGGATGTGATACCAAGCCGCAAGACAGTATATTTTGAAAACAAATACGGCGCAAATATGAACAACCGCACCCAGCGAGTGCTTGCCAAAGCCGACCCTTTCACCGTTGAAAGCCTAAAGGATGTGTATGCGCGCTACATTCACCTCGGAAGCCTTCTTGCCGACGACTTCTCTCTCGAGGTAATGAAGTCGCTCAAAGGCCATGGCATTCTGTCAGTTGACGCACAAGGATTCTTGCGCTATGTCGACGGCGAAAAGGTTTACCCTTGCGCTTGGGAAAACAAGCTTGAGGCATTTAAATACATTGACATACTTAAGGTGAACGAGCACGAAATAGAATCGCTCACAGGCTACACCGACCTTCACATGGCTGCTAAGCAATTCGATGAATGGGGCATCAAAGAAGTGCTCATGACTCTTGGCAGCTACGGCTCTGTAATCTTTGTCAATGGTCAATTCTACGAAATTCCAGCCTACACGCCAAAGAAGGTGGAAGACGCCACTGGCTGCGGCGACACCTACGCTGCAGGCTACCTTTATTCTCGCGCCAAGGGCGCCAGCTATGTAGAGGCTGGTAAATATGCCGCTGCCATGTGTACACTCAAAATCGAGCACACCGGTCCCTTCGACCGCACCGAGGACGACATCATCGCTATCACTGGGAAATAATTCAAGAATTATAACTATATTTGCACCACCTGAACTGATTCAGGTGGTGTTTTTTTATTATCAATAGTTATGAAAAAGTTGTATCAACTCATACTCGCAATATTCATCGTCGCCACCTCTTCAAGCACATTGGCTGCCGGCAACGACTATGCAGCGGTCTACAAATCGTGGAACGCCATCCTCTCTAACGAACCCGATACGCTTATCGCAGAAATTCACATTGAGATTCAAAGCCCTTTCTGCATCGACATAAAGGCAACTAACAAAAAAGACAAAGTGGCTAAGCACCTTATCAACAACGAGGCCCTTGCAGTAGCAATCAACGACAGCGTATGGTTTGTAAACACCACAAACCTAAAGAGAAACTACACAGGTGTGGCTCTACCATTCTTTAAGCACTACGTCCCACTGTATTTCAACGACAAAGTAGCATATTTGCAATATTCCGACGAAATTGACGACACGTTCCTATACAACCTTTCGGCCTACGTCAGCCAGGGTGCCAGCACCGTTGAAGCCCTCCGTTTCCTCACCAGTTACGGCTTCAATATGGAAAATGCATTCCTGTTCACTATCGACCCGAAAGCAAAAAGCGTCGACGCATTAAACAGCGATAGAATGTCGCAGCTGCTCACTCCATACCTCGACCTACGCAAGCGCTACGAATCGATGTATTTCTTCGAAGAGCCATTTGTTATCAACTACTATTTTCTGGAGTACATCGACAGAATAGCAATCGACGACGAGATTCCATACCTTTTGCAGTAGGCACACTCTGCAGGCAAGCCGTTTTTAGTTAATATTTGTTGTAAACGACACTGCGACACAGCAATCGACTTGCAAGCTCATAGATTTGGCACAGATATTGTGTTTCAACATTTCAAACATTTAAATTGAAAACAACATGAACATTTACATTATTTTCTTCTTAATTGCTGGAATCACATATTATGTGCAATATTCATTTCAACGCAAATTCAAAAAATACTCTCGCATACCACTCAACTCTCAGATGACTGGCAAAGACGTGGCCATAAAGATGCTTCACGACAACGGCATCTACGACGTGAGGGTGCAAAGCACCTCTGGCTCGCTCACCGACCACTACAACCCCACCAACAAGACCGTAAACCTCAGTGAGAGCGTATATGCAAGCAATAGCATCGCAGCAGCAGCTGTTGCCGCACACGAGTGCGGACACGCTGTGCAGCATGCCAAGCACTATGCTCCACTTTCGCTTCGCTCTGCACTTGTGCCAATCGTGAGTTTTGCCTCCACTTGGGTGCAATGGATTTTGCTCGCCGGCATTGTGTTGGTACAGGCATTTCCTCAAGTGCTGCTTTTCGGCATAATCCTATTTGCTACCACCACACTATTCTCTTTCATCACCCTGCCTGTGGAAATCAACGCCAGCATGCGTGCCATCAAATGGCTTCAACACGCAGGTTTGACCTACGGACAAAGCACATCTTATGCAAAAGATGCCCTGAAGTCGGCAGCATACACCTATGTGGTGGCTGCACTCAGTTCTTTAGCAACTTTGTTTTATTATGTGATGGTTTTAGTTGGTCAACGTAGAGATTAATTTGTAACTTTGCAAAAATTTAATAGACACAGATATTATGGCACAAAAACCATCCATTCCTAAAGGAACAAGAGACTTTTCGCCAATCGAGATGGCGAAACGCAACTATATCTTCAACACCATCAAAGACGTTTTCCTACTTTATGGATTTCAACAGATTGAAACTCCTGCTATGGAAAACCTCAGCACCCTTATGGGCAAATATGGCGAAGAGGGCGACAAGTTGTTATTTAAGATTTTGAATAGCGGCGACTTCCTGAGAAGCGCCACCGACGAAATGCTCAATCAGCGCGACTGCCTGCACCTCACATCTAAGATTTGTGAGAAAGGCCTTCGCTACGACCTCACAGTGCCTTTTGCAAGATACGTGGTGCAACACCGCAACGATTTGCAATTCCCATTCAAGCGCTACCAAATACAACCAGTGTGGCGTGCCGACCGCCCTCAAAAGGGTCGTTATCGCGAATTTTATCAATGCGACGCTGACGTAGTTGGCTCTGACTCGCTCATCAACGAGGTTGAATTGCTTTCGCTTATCGACGAGGTATTTGCGCGTTTCGGCATCAATATCACCATCAAGGTGAATAACCGCAAGGTGCTTAGCGGCATTGCCGAGATGATTGGTGCTCCTGAAAAGATCATCGACATCACTGTAGCTATCGATAAGATCGACAAGATTGGTATTGACAACGTTAACGCCGAACTCCTTGATAAAGGCATTTCTCAAGAGGCTATTGACATGTTGCAACCACTTCTCACACTCTCTGGCACAAACGACGAGAAATTCAACACCCTCGAAACTATGCTCAGTAATAGCGAAATCGGCAAAAAGGGTATCGAGGAATTACGTTTCGTGTTCGACAACGTGGCAAATCTTTCACCTCGTGGCACAGTAGAATTAGACGTGTCGCTCGCTCGCGGCCTCAACTACTACACTGGCACAATCATCGAGGTTAAAGCCAACGATATGGAAATGGGCAGCATCACTGGTGGCGGACGCTACGACAACCTCACCGGCGTATTCGGTATGGACGGTGTATCGGGCGTGGGCATCAGTTTCGGCGCCGACCGCATCTTCGACGTGCTCAACACTCTCGACCTTTATCCAGCCGAAATCACCACTTCTACCAAGGTGATGTTCACCAACTTTGGCGAGAAAGAAGGTAAAGCTGCACTCCTTCACGTTATGCAACTGCGCAAAGCTGGCATCTCTGCCGAACTATATCCTGAGACTGCCAAGATGAAGAAGCAAATGGGCTATGCCGACACCAAGCACATTCCTTTTGTGGCTATTGTTGGTGAAAACGAAATCAACAACGGCACAATCGCTCTTAAAAACATGGCTACAGGTGAACAATGCGAACTCACAATCGACGAAATGATTAGCCGTTTAGGCTAAGCCTCACAATATAGACAAATATTTTTAACTCATATCGGGCAATAGGGCTTCCTATTGTCCGATTTTTTAATCCGATTCGTGCATTTGCGTGTAGGATAAATCTTACTT
>CAJLWM010000054.1 GCA_905210415.1 uncultured Prevotellaceae bacterium | reverse complement strand
CCCCCCAGCCGCAGGCTTTACGCCCGACAAGCGCAAGGAAGCAGGTAAGCAACACATTGACATGGGCATTGCCGAGGAGCAGGCGGTGGCCATGATCTCAGGAATGGCAAAGGGTGGATTGCATCCCGTGTGGACGGTTTACAGCACCTTTGTTCAGCGCACCTACGACCAGATAGCGCAAGACCTTTGCATCAACGCCAATCCGGCGGTCATCAACGTAGTGGGAGGTGGCGTAAACTCGATGAACGACATCACCCACATCTGCCTCTTCGACATTCCGATGCTTTGCAGCATTCCGGGTCTCATCTATCTGGCACCCACCACCTGCGAGGAGTATTTTGCCATGATGCGTTGGGCGATCCAGCAAGACCAAAAGCCCATCGCCATTCGTACGCCAAGCAATGGGGTGGTTCACACCGCCGAGCCGGTTGATGCCGAATATGGTTACGCCCCGAAGTACAAGGTGATGCACCGAGGGTCGAAGGTGGCCATCATTGCCGCAGGATCGTTCTACCAGAAGGGAGAGAACGTGGTGCGCCTCTTGGCCGACAAGGGCATCGACGCCACGCTCATCAATCCTCGCTATTTGAACGCCGTGGACGTCGACGTGCTCAACGCCTTGAAGGACGACCACCAACTGGTGGTGACACTTGAGGATGGTTGCAAGGATGGTGGATTCGGAGAGCGCATCGCGTCTTATTATGGCACATCGCAGATGAAGGTGCTTGTGGGCGGCATCAAGAAGGGCCTCTACGACCGTTACGACGTGCACGAGTTGCTTGCCAACAACCGTTTGCTCGATGAGCAAATCGTGGAAGATGTGTTGGGTATTGTGGACTGACAAAAGTAAGGTGCTTATGCAAGAGGTCTATTTCAATACCGTCCAAGAGTTCAACGATTTCTATCATCTCGATACGCTCCACCCGTTGGTGAGCGTGGTGCGCTTCGACAAGCCAAGGACATTGGAGGAGGTCACGTGTCATTATGGCCTCTATGCCCTGTTTCTCAAGGAGAACAAAGGATGCAAATTGTCGTACGGGCGCACCAAGTATGATTTCGATGAGATGACGGTTACAAGTTTCGCACCGGGTCAGGTAATCCACGTGGAGCCCAATCCTGATGTGTCGGTTCCTAAGTGGACAGCCATCGTGTTTCACCCCGACCTGCTCAGTCGCACCTCGTTGGGTAAGCGCATAGGCCGATATGAGTTTTTCGATTACACCTCCAACGAGGCGTTGCACCTTTCGTGTGGCGAGATTGACATATTCTGGGGTGTGCTCTCCATGATACAACAGGAGTTGAAACGAAGCATCGACAAGCATTCGCGCGAGTTGATCGTGAGCAACATTGAGTTGCTGTTGAACTATTGCCTGCGCTTCTACGACCGTCAGTTTATCACCCGCGAGGAGATCAACCATTCTGTGGTGAGGAAATTTACGACGTTGCTCGACCAATACATTGCCAACCAAGCCCAGCACGAAGGGTTTCCTTCGGTGGCTTACTTTGCCGACAAATGTTGCTACTCTCCTAAGTATTTTGGCGAGTTGGTGAAGACCGAGACGGGACGGACGGCCAAGGACCTTATCAATGATCGTGTGCTACGGGCTGCCCTACAACTCCTTAACGACGAGACGCTAAGCGTTAAGATGGTGAGCCAACAGCTTGGCTTCGAGTATCCCCAACACTTTGTGAGGTTCTTCAAGGCCAAGACGGGACAGACGCCTTCTGAATATAGAAAGATCGTATAAGTGCCCAAGGATATGAAGAGGTTTGTTTTAATCATAATAATCATAACAATTTCAATGCAAGTTATGGCACAAAAGAAAATAGTACAGACAGCAGGACGCGCACAGTTGGGCGAGTTTGCCTCAGAGTTTGCCCATCTTAACGACGACATTCTGTTTGGTGAGGTGTGGAGCCGCAACGACCTTCTCTCGTTGCGCGACCGAAGTGTGGTGACCCTTACGTCACTCATCAGTCAGGGCATTACCGATAGTTCGCTGAAATATCATCTTCAGACGGCCAAGAACAATGGCATTACCCGCACCGAGATAGCTGAGATAATAACCCACATCGCCTTCTATGCCGGATGGCCCAAGGCATGGGCTGCCTTCAATCTTGCCAAGGAGGTGTGGGCGGATGAGGTGGCCCAGGAGGTCTCGGACGAAGCTAACCATCTGGCGTTTCCCATAGGAAATCCCAATACGGCATACGCCAAATACTTCACGGGCAATAGCCATCTCGCCCCGTTGACTCCCAAAAATATTGGCGAAGGCGAACAAACGGCTCTGCCTATGAGCAACGTGACCTTTGAGCCTGGATGCCGCAACCATTGGCATATACATCATGGCGCACGCCAAATGCTTATCTGTGTGTCGGGTAAGGGATGGTATCAGGAGTGGGGCAAGCCGGCCATTCCACTTAAGGCGGGCGATGTGGTCGATATTCCAGAAGGCGTGAAGCATTGGCATGGCGCACAAAAGGACTCATGGTTCCAGCATATCGCCACCCATGTGCAGGTGGAAAACACATGTCCTGGTTCGGCCCCCAACGAATGGTTGGAGCCTGTGAGCGAAGAGGAATATAACAAACTGTAAACTCGGAAAATCGATATGAAGAAAGTAATTGTTATCTCAACCAGCTTACGTGTTGGGTCGAATAGCGACATGCTCGCTGATTAGTTTGTGGAAGGTGCTCGCAAGGCGGGGCACGAAGTGGAGAAGATTTCGCTCGTTGGCAAGCAAATAGCGTTCTGCAAGGGATGCATGGCCTGCCAGAAACTGGGAAGGTGCGCCATCCCAGACGATGTTAACGACATTATGCAGAAGGTGCTTGGCGCCGATGTGGTTTGTTGGGCCACGCCCATCTACTACTATGAGATGAGCGGCCAGATGAAGGTGCTCATCGACCGCATGAACGCCATGTATCGCTTAGACTATCGGTTCCGCGATGTTTACATGCTCTCCACGGCTGCAGAGGACGAGCCAGAGGTGCCCCAACGCGCCGAGGCCGGCCTCACCGGATGGGTCGATTGCTACCCCAAGAGTCGCTTGGCGGCCACACTTTTCTGTGGAGGCGTAGATGGCCCGCGCGCCATTGCCGGCAACGGTAAGTTGCGGGAGGCATACGAGTTGGGCAAGAAAGTGTGAGGTCTTGATTGAAATTTCCTGCGAAAGCGAGTGGGATTCTCTGTTTTTATTTTTACCTTTGCCATGCGTCAAGAAACGGTTTGTGGGAGTGTTTGGTAGCGCTCGGCCGAAACCCTCTCTTGGCGCATGCAGGCTTTAGGGCCTTCAAGACCGATAAATCATCAACAGAGAACCCCAAGCAACCATGGACATAGAGCAAGTGAGGGCCTACACGCTGTCGCTATATGGCGTGACCGAAGACCAACCCTTTGGCGACGATAACATAACTTACCGCGTTGAGGGAAAGATATTTTTATGCCTTTGGTTAGGGGGAGGATCCCACTCCTTGAACGATAGCATGCCTCGCTTTGCTTGTAAGTTGGCTCCTGAGCGCAACGAAGCTTTGCGCGAGCAATACGAAACCGTCACTCCGGCGTTTCACTGGAATAAGAAACATTGGAGCGACATTTATTATGAGCAACTCGACCCATGCCTGGTGAGGGCATGGATCAAGGAATCCTACGAGTTGATTATCAGCACATTGCCCAAGGCCAAGAGGGCAAAATACCTGTTGCAAGCATGACATGATCCGTATGGCCTCGATACTCGACCATGCTTTGGGGCCACGTGGTGAATATTAAAACATAACTCATGAAAGCATACACATACATAGAGAAAGGACGGTTTGCCATGACCGACAAGCCGAAACCCGTGATAGAGGAACCCACCGACGCCATTGTTCGCGTTACCTTGGGCAGTATCTGTACGAGCGATCTCCACATCAAGCATGGTAGTGTGCCCAGGGCGGTGCCCGGCATTACCGTTGGCCATGAGATGGTTGGCGTTGTAGAGGCCGTTGGGAGTGAGGTGAAAGGCATCAAGGAAGGCGATCGCGTCACCGTGAATGTGGAGACCTTCTGTGGCGAGTGCTTCTATTGCAAGCATGGATATGTGAACAACTGCACTTCGCCCCATGGCGGTTGGGCGTTGGGTTGTCGCATTGACGGTGGTCAGACGGAGTATGTTCGCGTGCCGTTGGCCACCCATGGATTGAACCGCATTCCCGATAGCGTTACCGACGAGCAAGCCTTGTTTGTGGGCGATGTGCTGGCCACCGGTTTCTGGGCGGCCCGCATCAGCGAGATTACCGAGGACGACACGGTGCTCATCATCGGCGCGGGACCGACGGGCATCTGCACCTTGCTCTGCGCCATGCTGAAACACCCGAAGCGCATCATTGTTTGTGAGCGGTCGGAGGAACGTCGCGCATTCGTAAAGAAGCATTATCCCGAGGTGCTGCTCACCACGCCAGAGCAATGCGAGGCGTTTGTGGCGGCTAATAGCGACCACGGCGGTGCCGACCGTGTGCTGGAGGTGGCTGGTGGCAAGAGCACTTTCCGCTTGGCATGGCAATGCGCTCGCCCTAACGCCATCGTGAGCGTGGTGGCGCTCTACGACGAGGCTCAGACTCTGCCGCTGCCCGACATGTATGGCAAGAACCTCACCTTCAAGACTGGCGGCGTAGACGGCTGCGACTGCGAGGAGGTGCTTGGCTTGATTGCTCAGGGAAAGATTGACACTACTCTGCTCATCACTCACCGCTATCCGTTGAGTCGAATCGAGGAGGCTTACGACCTCTTTGAGCGCAAGGCCGATGGCGTGATAAAGGTGGCTATCTATAACGATTAAACCCAATACGGTCAATAGGCCGTAAATGTGATTTTTTCTACTGCTTGGAGTCTTTCGTTTTTTATAAGGCATCTTTAGTTTATTTTTAACTCACAATACATTAAAAAGCAAACAAAACCTTCACTTCTAAAACTCCGAAACCTATCCAAGCCCTAATGCCCGTATTGGGTTAAACCATTATGTCTATGAACATTCACAATATTACATTCAGCCCCACGGGCGGCACTCAGCGCGTTGGCGACCGCCTATGCCAGTCGCTTGGCGGCAACGTGGTGGCTACCGACCTCTGTGTGAGCGAGGGCTTGCTGGTGGTGCCCAGCATCGCCGCCGACGATCTGGTGGTGATATCAATGCCCGTATTTGCTGGCAGGGTGCCGGCTGTGGCTGTGCATCGCTTGCGCGAGATTAAGAGCCACGGCGCACGTTGCGTGATAGTGGCAGTGTATGGCAATCGCGCCTACGATGATGCCTTAGTGGAGATGCTCGACGTAGCCACAGAGTTGGGCTATCGTGTGATAGCAGCTATTGGCGCCGTGGCAGAACATAGCATCGTGCGCAAATATGGCGCTGGCAGGCCCGACGCTGATGATGCGCGCGATTTGGCACAGTTTGCCGAGACCATTGCCCGGAAACTGGCTTCAGGCTCTGACTCCGTGCCCGAAGTGCCTGGCAACCGTCCGTACAAAACCCCGAAAGCGTGTCCGCAACCATCGGCGCACGGCAGCTGCAAGGAGTGCGGCCTCTGCGCAAAGCAATGCCCAGTGGGAGCCATCAGCGTCGACAACCCTAAGCGCGTAGATAAAGACAAGTGCATCTCGTGCATGCGATGCGTGAAGGTGTGCCCAACGCACTCGCGAGGCATCGGCAAGATAGTGGCAGCCATGGTGACGCAACTGCTCAAGAAAGGCTGCGCAACGCGTAAACCAAACGAACTCTTCATCTGACTGCTGGCTCGCTGGGGGTATCTCACGCAGGTGGTTTTTGTGTCACGCAGATCCAGCAGATAGATTATATTTTGTTGGTGTGTCGCTGGGGTATCTCACGCAGGTGCTTTGTCTCACGCCGATCCCGCAGATTGGTCAGAGGATATCCGGAGCGTAGGGTTAACACCAGCAGGTAGGGACGTTGGCATGCCACGTCCGCATCCGAATGGCGATAACATATTGAATACCAACGTTTCACGCAGATTCCGCAGATTGGACGGATTTCGCTGGTGGGTGCTCGCGCTGGTTAAAAAATATCAAAATCAAATGATTTGTTTCATAAATGTTGAATAAATTGAAAATAAATCAATAAATTTGTGATACAAAAAGAGAAAATTAATGGAAGATATAAATAGGATAAAGATTGTGCTGTTTGAGAAAAAGCGTACATCTAAGTGGCTATCAGAGCAATTAGGTGTCACGCCGTCAACAGTGAGCAAGTGGTGCACAAATACGTCACAACCAGATATAGAGAGTTTGCTAAAGATAGCCGACCTGTTGGCTGTGGATATAAAAGAATTGCTCGTAAGAGAATATAAGCAATATCTTTTATCGCAGGAAAAATAATATGAAATTAAAAAACTTACCGAAAGATAATTCCGATTGATGGAATTATGGTATTAGAATAGATTGATTATGCCAAATAAGAAATATAAAATGGTAGATTTATTTGCAGGCTGTGGTGGCTTAAGCTTGGGAATGGAACAGGCGGGATTTACACCATGGTTTGTAAACGAAATCGTTAGCACATTTTGTAATACATATAAAATTAATCATACTCTATCGGATGAACACTATTTTGTTGGTGACATCAATGAATTAAACCTAAAGATTAGTGATTATAAACAATATCTTACGGATATAGCATTGGTATGTGGAGGTCCTCCTTGTCAAGGCTTTTCAATGGCAAATAGGCAGAGGATTATTGATGACCCTCGAAATCAATTATATAAAGCATATTTGACTTTTTTAAGCTATGTTCGCCCCAAATTTTTTGTTATGGAGAATGTTAAGGGCATGGCAAACAAAATCGAAGAAATAAAGCAAGATTTTAAAGATTATATAGGTGAGGAATATTTGTTTGATTACAAACTTCTTAAAGCTCAAGATTTTGGTGTTCCTCAGAATCGAGAACGTTTTATCTTGATTGGTAATAGAATGGGCGTCAAAACAGAAGACATTTTCGATGAGATTTTCAAGAATAAACGAGAGCCATTTGTTTTGCATGACGCACTTGAGGGACTTCCTCATTTGGAGTCAAGAAAAGAAAAAGGGGCGAAGAATGTGGAAAATATAGAGTCTGGTTTTACAGAACGGGAATTCATTTATCCAGATACAGAATTTTATCACTTTATTAACGGTGAAAGAAAAATAAAAAAACTATATAATCATAAGAATAGATATAATAATCCACGCGATATAGAGATTTATAGAAGATTGCCACAGGGAGCTAATTCTCTTCATCCATCAATAGAGGATATTATGCCATATAAGAAACGAAATGGAATATTTAAAGACAAGTACTTTAAATTGGATGAACAGTTAATTTGTAAAACAATTACTTCTCATATGAAGTTTGATTGTAATATGTACATACATCCGTGGGAGTCGCGAGGCCTAAGTCCGCGTGAGGCTGCGAGAATACAAACATTTCCAGATGATTATGTTTTTTGGGGAGCTCAGAATTTATGGTATGCACAAATTGGCAATGCTGTTCCTGTTAAATTAGCAAAGGCAATTGGTGATGGTATAATGAAATTTATTTAGGAATAATGAACCACTTAGAGTTGTTTTCTGGCATAGGCGGATTTCGTCGAGCATTAGATCTTCTAACAAAAGATGGCCTAATGCCGTTTGAGTGTGTTGGCTATTCAGAGATAGATGCGAAAGCAAAACGTACATATCAAGCAAATTATAATACTGAAGGCGAAACGGATATTGGTGATATTGTCTCTTTTACAGAAAAGGTTGAAAATATTCGCGCCCTCAAACATTTTGACCTGTTAACAGGAGGATTTCCCTGTCAGACATTTAGTGTCATGGGAGGCCAAAAAGGATTTGATGAAGATAGAGGCCAGATGTTTTTTCGGATAATGGATATTATTCATGAAAGACATCCAAGATATGTGCTTTTGGAGAATGTGAAGAATTTATATAGACATGATGGAGGAAACACTTACGCTAAAATACATTCTGAGTTGAGCAGGGAAGGTTATAAAGTTTTTCCAAATATATTTAATACGCTTGATTTTCACTTGCCTCAAAAAAGAAGTCGTGTGTTGATTTTTGCTACACTTGAAGATGTCCCATCTGATTTTGCAAAAATGTATACATCAGAAGCCGTAAAAAAACTATTTGACTTGAATTATAAAAAACTTAGCATTTCGCATTATAAAACCACATTGGACATATTGGAACATAAGGTTGATGAGAAGTATTTCTTATCAGATAAAATAAAACCTACAATATTGGCTGATGGTTCGGCAAATTTTAAGTCAAGGTCAGAAATAAATCAGTCGATTGCAAGAACACTTACCGCATCTATGCATAAAATGCATAGAGCCTGTCAAGATAATTATTATAGTCAAGATTTTATAGAATCAGGTGGGAAAATTAACCATGTGGTAGATTATACAAAAGAGCAGTTAGCGCAGCTAGCAATACGCAAATTAACACCTCAAGAAGCTTTTATGCTACAAGGTTTTCCTGCAGAATTTGCAACAAATGGTCAGAATGCAAAAGTTGCAAATGGCTCGTTGTATAAACAAGCAGGAAATGCAGTTAGTGTAAATGTAATTTATGCAGTTTTTTATTATTTGATCAGAAACAATATAATTCATGAATAAGTTAAATTCAAAAGTATGAAAGAAATCTTTAAACATATTAATGATACAAATGCCAGCTACCGCCAAATAGGAGCAGGTGATGCCAAGAATACAGACTTATTCTTGGATAATGAACATTACCAACTCTTTGAGGGCGCTGGCGAACAAATTACGGTAAGATACCATAAAGAAAATCTTGCCAAGGCAATTCTGTTTATAGCCTCAATCTTGCCAAGGAAGTTTGATCAATCATCGGTGCATTGTATAATTCCATATTCCAATGACTTTGTAATAAATCAATTAGCGTTGCTTGATGCTTTGTTCGTTGAAAACGGCAAAGCAGTTGATACAATTACACAAGAGTGGAATGCTCGTAAGGATGTACCTCAAAAGAATGGTAAGATAGATACTCGTTTTTACTTCAATGGTTTATTAAAAGATGTCATTTATACAGATAGTAAAGGAAACAAATGTAAAGGGAAATTTACCATCCGGAATTATTTTGCAGGAGGTTATTCTGAATTACACATCAAAAAGGCTGATGATGGGATTTATGATATAGAAATTACGAATGTTACCACTCCATATAATGATGGAAAAGAAGATGGATTTGATGAAAAAGAAGTGAAGGCTAAACCTTCTTTGTCTTTGCAGCAAATCTTTTATGGTGCACCTGGTACAGGAAAGTCGCATACAATTAATGAGGAAACAAAGGAGTCGGATGTGATTCGTACAACTTTTCATCCAGACACTGACTACTCAACTTTTGTTGGGGCATACAAACCAACAACGACATTACTACCTATTTGTGATGAACTCGGACAACCAATGAAAATTGGTGCGACAACATTACATAAGGAGCAAATTGTCTATGAGTTTGTGGCTCAATCATTTCTGCAAGCATATGTCAATGCTTGGAAGAAATATGATGAGGGAGATAAGCAGTACCTTGTCATAGAAGAAATCAACAGAGGCAACTGTGCTCAAATCTTTGGTGACTTATTCCAACTTCTCGACCGTAATGATTATGGCTTTTCTGATTATCCTATAAAAGCAGATGCTGATATGAAGCGACAACTTAAAAAAGCATTTGCAGGATTGGTTATTGCGCAAAAAGACAAAATTAATACCATGTATGAAGGCAAGGATATTGTATCACAAGTGTTGAATGGCGATATTCTACTATTGCCTAACAACCTTTATATATGGGCTACCATGAACACAAGCGACCAGAGTTTGTTCCCAATAGATTCTGCTTTCAAGCGTCGCTGGGATTGGACTTATATGCCTATATCTAATGCAGAAAAGGACTGGATTATAGAAGTTGATGGAAGCAAATATGATTGGTGGCAGTTCCTTGAAAAGATAAACGAGAGAATTGGTTCCACAACCAATTCTGAGGATAAGAAACTCGGCTATTTCTTCTGCAAAGCACAAGATGGTGTTATATCGGCAAAAACATTTGTCGGTAAGGTTATCTTTTATCTGTGGAACGATGTGTTTAAGGACTATGAGTTTGGTGATGCCATTTTCAATGACGAGGACGGAAGCAAATTGTCTTTCGACAAATTCTATACCTCTGAAGGCAAAGACTCAAAAGTAGTTGAGGAAAAAGTCGCTTTATTCTTGAAAAACTTAGGTGTTGAACCTATTTCAACGGAGGTTATATCAACAGACGACATAGTCAATATGGCTTCTGTTATCAAGGTAAACGGCAAGGAAATCAATAAAATAAATGCCATTCCTTATACCACTATAGAAGAATATGTCAATCTACATAGAGATAAAACTACACAAGAAGTTATTGATATTTGGAAACCTTTCAAGAAATACTCCATGCGCAGTTGGGTGGTTGCGAATAAGGAAGAACTTGATAATATGGATGCACGTTATGCCAACTATTCTTATAAAATAGATTGTTCGGATGGAAATTCTCTTTGGGTCAATAAGGATGGTTGGATGCACAGACCTGCCAATCCGTCTTTGAGAGACACAATCAATGAATTTATTCATGCTGTCAATGAAGCGAACTTGGGTATAACCATTACAGAAGAAAATATCTAACAATGCGTATACTGATAGAAGAGTATCAATACAATGTAGCCAATATAAAGGACATTCTCCATGGCATTGATGCATTGGAGAATGTTGAGGGTAAGGTGTCTGTTCATTATGTAGGGTATTTCTACAATACTCTACTAAAAGATTGTGTCTTTATCCTTCCCAAAGTGTTGCTCAAAGATGTGGGAGGGCAAGAACTTGTATTTGGGAAATATAAGCCAGAAAGCATAGCTAACTTGGATGAAAAGAATCCTCTTGATGCTGTTGAGAAAAATTTTCTCTACAAGTTTGCAGTTTGGATTTATCGTGCCATTGTGGTTTACAAGAACGACAAACGCAACGATACCGATATTGTATATCATTCGCAAATAGCCCAAGTTGGTAATGGGCAGCGCAGATTGAGCAATACTTATCTTGATATTCTTCTGTCGTTGTTACAATTCAATCGTGACAACCAAAGTTTCTTCTTTTTCATTGTGAAGAACTTACATAGTGGCTTGAACAAAATCAATTGGACTCGAACCATCGGAACGCAAGCAGCCATTGTGCAAGATGGACGACCTATATACTTGAATCCTGTTAACAAAAAACGACAAATCAACTTTGATGAAGAACTGCTCGTTATCTTCTTCTCAATTTTGAATTATATAGGTGAGACTTATGGCTTTCCAAAAGAAATCTGTTGCCAGTTTCAGTTGATAACGGGAAAGAAGTTTGAGACGTACTTGAATGGTTTCGGCAAAACTCGTTTGCGCCAAATTAAGTACAAATATTTCTCTGACAAAGCACTACAACTGTGGCAATTGTGCTATGCCTTCTTTGATGAAGCAAGGCAAGTGTTCATCACGACAGAGCAGAAAGAATACCTGTTGGTCAAGAATTTCTATATTGTGTTCGAGGCTATCATAGACGAACTGATTGGTGATAATCCATTGCCAGATGGTATGGAGAAAAAGCAAGAGGATGGAAAAATCGTTGACCACTTATTTACAGCCAAAAGTTTGATTGAAAGCGAGAACAAGCAGACCTATTATATAGGTGACAGCAAGTATTACAAGATGGGGCATGAACTCGGCTCAGAATCCATCTACAAGCAATACACCTACGCAAGAAATGTCATTCAATGGAATCTTGACATTTTCAATAATGGTAATACAACGGAGTCGGGCATTCGTCTTCGTGATGATGTGACGGAAGGATATAATATCATTCCGAACTTCTTTGTGTCAGCAAAAATGGACGAAAGTTTTGACTATACGAATGATGGTATCGAAAAGACAGATCGCAAGAAGAACCGTCACAAACAAGTACAATTCAATAACCGCTTGTTTGACCGCGCCACCTTGCTTCTGTTCCATTATGATGTAAACTTTCTTTTTGTTCTGTCGCTCTATGCAAGAAATAACACGGATCAAAAGACGCAATGGAAGCATAACATTCGTGAGCGTTTTCGCACAGAAATACAAGAATGGCTACAAAAGGATTACGACTTCTATGCGATGAAGGCACATCCCGATGTGAATGGCGAAGAATACATCAAGACACATTTTAAAGAGTTGCTTGGCAAAGTATATACTCCATTTACAGATGAGAGTGTATATTCTTTAGCATTAGATACTACAACAGAAGTGAACAAGGCGGAGAATGAACAACTGCTAAGTGAATTGAAGAAATATTTCTTTGTAGCAGATTGTAGACTTGGCGAACACCCTGACAAGGTTCTGCAAAAGCCTATAGCCGAAGGATACTTACCCGTTGCTGATGCAACAAAAAATGGTGTATTAATGGTGATGATGGAGAACTACGAAGGAAAGAAACAAAAGTTCCTGCCAACAGGGAAACTTGCTGTCGGTATCAAATACACAAGAGACGGTATAGAAATTGCAGAGAACTTGCAATCCATTGGATATGTGCTGTTCCATACTCGTAAAGATGTCGGTCAGCATCTTTTTCATGTAAAGAGCGTACGACTTGTGAAGTCTTTGGAGAAGTTACCTATTGGCATATACAAGAATGTCAATACAACAGATATATATGTTGTGGTAGATATTGATATTTCTAATGAAATGGATTCTTCGAGCATACATTCCTCAAAGAAAGAGTATACTCATACTACGAGATATGATGCTCAATATTCTACAAAAAACGACCTTACCCAATTGAGTTTTTGATACTCTCATTGAATAGGTTAAAGTTTCATTTTCAAAAAGAAGACATATAACGATGAAGAAAAATCCTATATATGAAAGTCTTATTGACAAGTCTATTGGTAGTATGTTGTCTGCAATAGAAATATATAACAAACCAGATTTCAAATACCGAGAAGAGACATTTGCCATATTGGCAATAAACTCTTGGGAACTTTTATTAAAAGCACGGTTGTTGAAACTTAACAACTATCGTGTAAATTCCATATATTGTTATAAGCCTTATATAAACAAGAATGGGGAGAAATCTAAAAAAAAGAAATTATTAGACAGGAATAGAACAAACAATCCGAAGTCTATATCCATCTATGAGGCATTGAGTCGTTTAGAAGGTCTACATGAACTACCAATAAAACTGAAAGACAATATAGAATCTCTGATTGAGTTTCGAGACAACGCAATTCATTTTGTGAATATGAAAGATCTCTCAAAACCATTGCAAGAATTAGGATTCGCTTGTATTAAGAATTATGTACAAGTGCTTAAAGATTGGCAAACCAAACGTTCTTTATCAAAATACAATCTATATCTTATGCCATTGGCATATGTTGAAAATAAAATGGATATAGATTCTGCCTCTACACCTGAAGCACAAAATTTCATTAAATTGGTTAAGCATAAATTGGAAGAAGAGAATAAAGATGACGACTATGATATCGCCATAAAAATTGAGCTTAAATTTCAAAAAGGAAATTCTTTCGGTGCAGCCTGTGTAAAATATGATGAGAATGGAGTTCCTATTACTTTATCAGAAGAGGATATAAGAAAAAGATACCCTCTTACATATATGGACGTGGTGAATAAAGCCAAAATGAGATACATAGACTTTAAATGTGGAAAGAATTTTAATTCGATTATGAAACAAATAAAACAAAACGATAAGTTATATTATGAACGGAAGTTGGATTCTCAGAATCCCAAATCTCAAAAGAAAGGCTTCTATTCAACCAATATTTGGCAAGAAATTGACAATCATTATACAAGAGATAAAAAATAACTTTTAAAAAGTAAATAAAGGTGGTGGAGGAATGCTTGATAATAGATAATTTGTAAATTACCAACATTAAATATTATTGGCGAAGCAACCGCCTACGACAAGAAACAGCAGATCGAAGTCAAGCGACCAAAGAGCTGGCTAAAAAGTGTATCTGCCTTTGCCAATGGCGAAGGCGGAACATTGGTATTTGGCATCAGTGATGACGATCAAGTGGTTGGACTTGCTGATGCAGAGAGTGATGCCGAAAAAATAAGTGAAGAGATAAAGACAAAACTTGACCCTATACCAACTGTCGACCTCGAATTTAAGAAGGTGGAAGGCAAGAAACTGGTATTACTTCACGTTTATAATGGACAAGAAACACCATATTACTATATAGGTGATAAGCAACGCTTGGCATTTGTAAGAGTTGGCTATGAGAGTGTTGTGGCAGACAGACTACAACTAAAAAGTCTTGTAATGAGAGGTGCAGGTCGTTCCTTTGATGCGATTCCTTCACCCTATAAGTTTGAGGATATGGCTTTCTCAAAGCTCAAATCCGTACACTTCAAACGGTTGAACCAATCATTTGATGATAGTGACTTCGTATCATAGGGTATCGTGGACAATGATGGCAAACTTACCAATGCTGGTGCTCTATTGGCTGACGACTCACCAATACGCCATTCTCGCATATTTTGCACCCGTTGGAATGGCTTAGATATGACAAGTGGTTTGGGGGAGGCATTGGATGATGCAGAACTTGAAGGTAGCGTTATAGGGCAATTGCAAGATGCAGTCGCATTTGTTCGGAACAATTAGCATCGAAGATGGTGGAAAGAAGATGATTATCGGGAGGAACTGCCCGATTATCCAGAACGTGCCGTAACAGAAGTGATATGTAACGCTATCATTCACAGGGATTACATGGAGCTTGGTAGCGAAATACACATTGATATGTATGATGACCGAATGGAAGTGTATTCCCCAGGCGGTATGTTTGATGGACGCTTGATACAACAACTCGACCCTATGACAGTACCTTCGAAACGTCGCAACCCTTTGCTCGCTGATTTCTTTCATCGCTTAAAGCTAATGGAGCGTAGAGGTAGTGGTATGAAGAAGATTATAGGTGAATATAAGCGGTTTGAGAATTTGGAGAATTATCATGCTCCAGAGTTCAGCTCCAAT
>CAJLWM010000053.1 GCA_905210415.1 uncultured Prevotellaceae bacterium | reverse complement strand
CACAAGTATCATCACCACAGTGCCGTTGAGCACCGTAGTATCGAGCATGCGCGATCCGTCGGGCATCACCATATTATATCCGATTGTCACCACGGCAAGCGCCACCGCCGTGTGTGCCGCAGTAAGGCCAAACATCACCTGGCGGTCAACCGACTGCATCTTAAACCATCGCTGTGCCACAAAGGCTGCCAGCCACTTGCTCGCAAACGCCACAATGAGCATATTCACCGCCATAATTATAGTGTCGGTCTGGGTTATCACCCTCACATCTACCATCATTCCCACCCCTATCAGGAAGTAAGGGATAAACAGCGCGTTACCTACAAACTCTATGCGATTCATCAACGGCGACACGTTAGGCACAAACTTATTGAGCAACAATCCTGCATAGAATGCGCCCAACACAGCCTCAAGTCCTATCACCTGGGCAAGCCATGCTGCCAAAAACACCATAGCCAGCACAAACACATATTGAGTGACATTGTCGCTGTATTTCTTAAAGAACCAGCGCGAAATTCTTGGGAAAAGATAAAGCAACGACACGCAGTAGACAGCCAACTTCAGCAATATCCACAGCAGATTGGCAAGCTCAAAACCGCCATTCTTGCTCACATCCACCGCCACGGCTATCACAAGCAACGATCCTATCACCGCCACTATCGTGCCCACTATGGATATCAGCACCGTGGGGCTTTTGGTGATACCAAAGCGCGCCACCACCGGATAGGATATCAACGTGTGTGAGGCATACATCGACGCCATCAGCAGCGATACAGTCCAATCGATATGAAACACATACACACTCGCGAACGTGCCTATCACCATAGGCAGCAAAAACGTGAGCATACCAAACTCCAACCCACGGCGCAGATTGAGCCGCAGGTGAAACATATCTATCTCAAGCCCGGCAAGAAACATCAAGTAGAGCAAGCCCACCTGACCGAAGATAGCAAAACTACTGTCCCGTTCCAGAAGATTAAACCCGAATGGACCCACCGCCACACCAGCCACAATCAAGCCAACGATGTGAGGCACCCTTATGCGATTGAGCAGCAACGGAGCGAACAAGATTATCACCAGCACGATAAAAAATATCAGCACCGGATTGGTAATCAAAGCCGTAGTTGCCATTGCGTCCATATTCTTTCTAAATAGATGGTTTATGCGATAACAAAGTTAGCAATTTTTTCGCTAAATACTAACATACCACCCCACGAAAGCGCACCGCCATCATTTCACCGGCACAATTACCGGCAACGTCGCCTCAATATCCGCATCTGATATATTCGCACCCACCTGCTTTATTGGCAGAATCCTATGGAATAAATATTTGTCGCTCTTTGCAATCTTATGAGGAAAGGCTGGTAGACGAACGCTACATACCGCCTTCCAAAGTCAGGCCACGCCATTCGGCTCGGACTCTATGATTTTATTTGCACCTTCATGTACCCAGAGCGAAACTCTCCTCAATTTTCGGTATTTATCAAAATATAAATTCACATGGCAACCACTCATTGGTCTTTTCAATGAGTCTAATTCTTGAATTTGTTTGTCTGACAGGCCGTATTTTCTAATAGCTTTTACAGCTTTTGTACAATAAGATTCCTCAGCACAAGTCCCAAACAACCACGGCATACTATCATTGTAATATACTTGCATCTGTGAGGTGAGACTATCCTGAATGCTTTCATATATCACACCGCCACCTTCTTTAAGCGTCTTTTTATATGGCAAGACATTCTCATCATTCATCACGAAGCATGTTCCTGCCATAGTATTATATTTTGTTGTTGTCACCTTGACTTCACCATCCGCACCTCGAGTCACCCTTATCTTGCCAAGATGCCTTTCTAAACGCAACTTTTCGTTATTTTTTCCTCTACTGAAATATGCACCTTCAGATTTTGACACAACTTTTGCCACAATCTTGCCATCCCTATACTCATTGCCATAATAAAAAAGTCCGCTCGTGAAAAGATATAAAATATGCCCCGAAAAGTTCGGCTCTATATTCCAATCAGTACATTCCATCCCAAGCCTTCCGCTATCAGCATATTCTTTCGACGGCACAACTACCATTATTACACCTGCTTCATTTTTGCCATCCCTATCAGCTTCATATATGTAATGCACTGAGTTATATACATATCTGGCATCATTAGTCCTATTATATTCCGCAAGACTCTCTTTCGATACAAAAGTCTGTAACACATTCCCTGTAATATCCAGTTCATACGACACTCTTTCATTTACCCTTTCGATTTTTCCCTTGCTCCAATCAATCTGACCAAAGAAACATGGAAAATATGGGAAATCTCTATCTATCGCCGTTTCATCTGGTTGAATCGCCCACATATCAGCACTTATATTTCCACGAGCCTTTTCCACAATCTGCTCATCTGTTAGTCCTTCCGCAGCCGTTGCATACTGCCCAAAAGACAGCAAGATAATAGCCATGAGGCACACTGATAATTTCATCGCCCTATCTCTCATATCACTTTCCCTCCGCCATTTATTTCACGCTTTCTTTGCACCCTTTTTAAACGTAATTTTTCGCCGACCTTATTTTTTGCGATTTCTCTTATCTGTTTACCTTCCTTATACACAAAACCGCCACAAAAAATTCCCTCTAAATCATATTTTATGACTATACCTGTAAGATGCTTATTTGCAGACAGGCAACCCTCGTTCTTACATCTGGTCACACTTTCCGCTACATCATCCGTTGGAATATATGTAACAATATAATACCTCGAATTATTTTCATTATTGTCAGGCACATATTTTACATATTTTACCACGTTTCTCAAATATATGCTGTCACACGTTGCAGAAAATCGTTGTATGTTTTCTTCTGTCACATAAGAATATAACGAATAGTCCGTCATATCCACTTCATACGAGATATATCCTCTTCCCTTAACAACCATTCCTTCCGAAAATGCCCGTGGATAATCTTCAAATCCAGGAAAATAAGGAAACTTCGAGTCTGCGAACCTTGACGACCTTATCAGCATTGGCTTGCGTGTGACGACCCACTCCCTTATAAGGTCTTTTCTCACATTATCACTAAAGTTTTCCTCTGCCAATGCACCCTGTATCATGCAACAAAGAAACAGTGTCAATAACAACCATTTAGATTTTTTCATCACCTTTTTTCTTTGGATTATAGCCTTCATTTATCATTCTCCACAAAGCATCAGGGTTTAAACCATCATCATATTCCACATGATACCCAAATCCGCCAGAGCCATCCGAATTATCGTGCTCATTCATATGATTCACCCACCTTTCGATGCAAGGAAAAGGTACCGATATCACGAGCAGCTTCTGACAGCGACGATCACCAAAGCTCCCACCACTCCAATAGCGGCAAGTATCAATCCCACTTTAAGGTTAAACACAAATATTCGCCACCAATAATAGGCGGTACGCTCAAAAAAGAGCCTTCGTGACCCGAAGGATTCAACCACGCAAGTAAAAACGATAAGCCCAAATGACCATCATCTCTGTTGTTGTCATCAAAATCATCATTGTCGTCGTAATCCATACTTTTTTCCATTAAAATTATTAATATCACAAAGATAAGCATTTCCTTCTGTAAAGCAACAGATTAGCCACAATTATTTTTCCACTCACATCTCTAAATATTATGTATTTAGCAAGAAATTGATTAATTTTGCATTCGCAATTGCCCCGCGGCATGCTCTGCATGGCGTAGTTTTGGACAAATTATTCACTATCAACATATTTCAACAGCGTGATTACACAAGATCAAATAAAGAACCTCCAAGAGCGCAGCAATGCGCTGAAGCGATACCTCGACATCGACGGCAAGCGCGTGGAAATGGAAGAAGAAGAACTTCGCACACATGTGCCTGATTTCTGGAACGACCAAAAGGCTGCCGAAGCCCAAATGCGCAAGGTGAAAACACTTCGCTTCTGGATTGAAGGTTATGAAGAGGTGGCAAGCCTCGTCGATGAAGTAGTACTTGGTGTGGACTTCGTTAAGGAAGAACTTCTCACTGAGGCCGAACTCGACGACCTTTATGCTAAGGCGCTCGACAAGGTGGAAAAACTCGAACTCCGCAATATGCTTCGCCAAGAAGAAGACAAGATGGATGTTGTGCTGAAAATCAATGCCGGCGCGGGTGGTACAGAGGCTCAAGACTGGGCTTCGATGCTTATGCGCATGTATCTGCGTTGGGCTGAGCGTCATGGCTACAAAACGGCTATCGCTCACCTCATCGAGGGTGATGAAGCTGGCATCAAGTCGGTGACAATAGATATCACCGGCGACTTTGCATACGGCTACCTCAAAAGCGAAAACGGTGTGCACCGTCTTGTGCGCGTGTCGCCTTACAACGCGCAAGGCAAGCGCATGACATCGTTTGCTTCGGTGTTTGTCACTCCGCTTATCGACGACACTATCGAAATCAAGCTCGACCCTGCTTGCATCTCTTGGGATACCTTCCGAAGCGGTGGCGCAGGCGGCCAGAACGTCAACAAGGTGGAATCGGGTGTGCGTATCCGCTACCAATACAAGGACCCTTATACTGGCGAAGAGGAAGAAATCTTGGTGGAAAACACCGAGACTCGCGACCAACCTAAGAACCGAGAGAACGCTATCCGCAACTTGAAGTCAATCCTCTACGAGAAGGAACTCCAGCACCGCCGTGCCGAACAACGCAAGATTGAAGACAGCAAGATGAAAATCGAATGGGGTTCACAGATACGCAGTTACGTGTTCGACGACCGTCGCGTGAAAGACCACCGCACCAACTATCAGACAAGCGACGTAAACGGTGTGATGGACGGCGACCTCGACGATTTCATCAAGGCTTTCCTTATGGAATTTGCCGGAGCAGAGGCTGAATAATCGGCAGTTTTATTATGGAACAACTCACAATAGTAAAGGTTGGCGGTAAAATCTGCGAAGAACCCGCCACCTTGGCTGCTCTGCTACGAGATTTTGCATCGATTGAGGGCAAAAAACTGCTCGTGCACGGCGGCGGTAGATTGGCCACACACATGGCAGAACGTCTGGGCATCGTCACCAAGATGGTGGACGGACGTCGCATCACCGACGACGATATGCTCGAAGTGGTGACAATGGTGTATGGCGGCTTAGTAAACAAAAATATCGTGGCCGGGCTGCAAGCTCGTGGCGTGAACGCCTTGGGTATGACTGGCGCTGACATGAACATTCTGCTTAGCGACAAACGCCCGATGAAAACCATCGATTACGGTTGGGTTGGCGATGTTAAGCAAGCTTGCCCAACAGCGCTCAAAGGGCTTATCGACACCGGCGTAGTGCCAGTGATAGCGCCTCTCACCCACGATGGCAAGGGCCACATTCTCAACACTAATGCCGACACCATGGCTGGAGAAACCGCCAAAGCGCTCGCTCCGCTATATGATGTAAGGTTGGTGTTCTGCTTTGAGAAAGAAGGCGTGCTTCGCGACGAGAACGACGACAGCAGCGTGATTCCGACAATCGACCCTGCTCTCTACGCCTCACTGCGCAGCGAGGGCATTGTGTCAGGAGGAATGTTGCCAAAGCTCGACAACGCTTTTGCCACACTCGATGCCGGCGTAAAAGAAGTGCTTATCACCAAAGCCGGCAACCTCTACGACCTCACCAAAGGCTCGCACTTAGTAAAGTAAACTCACTACATCATCTATGGTATATAAAAAAGGCACCGCTGCTGCGATGCCTTTTTTTGTTATCTAATATTTTCAGAAACTATCACTTTGCGGCTGGTTTCCAACCATTCTTTATCATATACTGCGCTATCTGCACGGCATTTAGGGCTGCGCCCTTCTTGATTTGGTCGCCAACGAGCCAGAATGTCAACCCGTTGTCGGTAGCGATGTCTTCGCGAATACGACCCACATACACAGGATCCTTATCTGCCACAAACAATGGCATTGGATATTGCTTCTCTGCTGGTTCATCTACCACAACCACGCCTTCGGCCTTTGCAAACGCCTCACGAGCCTCTGCGGGAGTAATCTTGCGCTCTGTTTCAATCCAAATGGCTTCGCTATGGGCACGCATCACAGGCACACGCACGCAAGTGGCACTCACGCGGATATTAGGTTCGTGCATTATCTTGCGAGTCTCGTGATACATCTTCATCTCCTCTTTGGTGTAATCGTTTGGCTGAAACACATCGATGTGTGGAATCACATTGTATGCCAATTGATAGGCAAACTTCTCAACCTTAGCCTCCTTGCCGGCAGCAATTTCGGCATATTGGTCAACCAGTTCTTGCATCGCTGCGGCACCAGCACCGCTGGCTGCCTGATAAGTAGCCACATGCACGCTACGAATCTTCGAAAGGTCGTTGAGAGGCTTCAGCGCCACCACCATCTGTATGGTAGTGCAGTTTGGATTGGCAATAATGCCACGAGGAGTGTTGAAAGCGTCATCGCCATTTACTTCAGGCACCACCAATGGAACATCGTCGTCCATACGAAACGCGCTGCTATTATCAATCATTATAGTGCCGTATTTGGTGATTGTCTCGGCATATTCCTTTGACGTACCTGCACCTGCCGACACAAACGCAATATCAATATCCTTAAAATCGTCGTTATGCTGCAACTCTTTCACAACATAGCCCTTACCACGAAAAGTGAAAGTACGACCGGCGCTGCGCTTCGAGCCAAACAGCACCATATCATCAAATTGAAAGTCTTGTTCGTCCAACACGCGGAGGAACTCCTGACCTACTGCGCCACTGGCGCCAACTATTGCAATCTTCATTTATAGTTAATTTGTTGGTTTTCGGGGCACAAAGTTACTAATTTTTTATCACTTTATCCCCACATATTCCCTACGATTACCCCAAAATAGCAAGCAGAGGCTACACATATCGTGCCACCTCTGCCTTTCATTATTGTTTTATCGTCGTTTTTATTACTTATAGTCAATCTTTATTCTATCGCGACCACCCTATCAATAGGCATACATCGCCTCGATCTCTTTCTTGTAGTCCTTAGCCACCACATTACGGCGCACCTTGAGGGTGTTGGTGAGCTCGCCGCTCTCCATGGTGAATGGCTTTGGCAACAAAGTGATGCGCTTGATCTGTTCATACGAAGCCATATCTGCCTGCAGGGCATCAATGTTTTCCATAAACATTTTCACGATTTCTGGGTTCTTGAGCAAATCGCTCATGTCGTGATAACCAATCTTATTCTTTTGAGCGTATGCCTCAACCTCGGCATAAACAGGCACGATAAGCGCTGACACAAACTTTCGTTGGTCGCCAATCACTGCCACCTGCTCTATCATTTGGTCTTCTGCCAAGAGGCTTTCAAGCGCCTGTGGTGCGATATATTTACCATTTGATGTCTTAAATAAGTCCTTGAGGCGCTCAGTGATCACCAAGTCGCCATTTTCGGTGATACGTCCGGCATCGCCTGTGCGCAGATAACCGTCAATAGTGAATGCATTGGCACTTTCCTCTGGGCGATTATAGTATCCCTTCATCACCGATGGTCCCTTCACGAGAATCTCGTTGTTTTCGCCGATTTTCACGTCCAACGTATCAAGCGCCTTACCGATAGTGCCAATCTTGAAATTGCCTTCTCGGTAGCATGACACTGTGGCTGTGGTTTCGCTCAATCCATAACCCACCACGATAGGCAGATTCACGCCACGAAGGAATGCCACGATATTGTCGCTCACAGCAGCACCGGCTGTTGGGAAGATGGTTGCCTTGTTAATACCAATGGCATCGCGCACCTTGCTGAGCACAAGTTTGTCGAGCGTCTTATATCGCATCTCAAGCATTGCTGGCACTTTGCGGCTATTGCCCAGATACACCACATTGCGGCGGATACCCACTGCGATGGCTTCCTTCATGAGCTTCTTAGCCACGAGCGGCGACTTGTGCATCTTCTCCATCACAGCGCCATACACCTTCTCCCAGAAGCGTGGCACGCTGCACATACATGTAGGATGCACTTCCTTGATTGTTGCCTGTATTTCCTTTGGATTATAGTTAAGTACCACCCTCGCGCCTATTGCGAGGCACACCATTGTCCATCCGAGCTCAAATACGTGCGACAGTGGCAAGAAGCACAACGACACATCGTCGCTGGTGACATAAGGTAATGTTCTCAAGTGTGTGTCAATCTGGCTTGTGAAATTACCCTGTGTGAGCATCACACCCTTAGGCTTGCCTGTTGTACCAGATGTATATATCAAATAAGCCAAATCATCCAATGTGCCGCCCTGCAAGCGAGTCATCACCGTTTCGCGGTCAGCTTCGGTAGCGCCATCTGCCATAGCATATAGGTCGTTCCAATATAGCGAATTGCTATCATCTTTCGTCAACTTGATAGTTGGGTCGAGAAGAATGATGCGCTTGATGCAATCCACTGTCTCTATCACACGCAGCGCTATCTCATATTGTTTCTGGTCGCCCACAAAGAGCAACTTCGCTTCAGAGTCGGCTGTGATAAATGCCACTTCATCCTTACTGCTTGTAGCATAGATAGGCACCGCCACCGCACGATTGTAGAATGCTGCGTAGTGCGAAATCAAAATACCTGGACAGTTTTGTGTAAACAATGCTATCTTTTCGTTTGGCTCAAGACCGAGCATCTCAAACGCCAATGCCATACGATCTACCGCTTGCTTAAAGCTTTTCCACGATAGGCTTGTCCACTTTTGAGTTTTATAGTCACGGAAACGAATTGCCTCACGGTCACCGAATTTCACTGCGTTGTGAGCCAATATTTCCACCATTCTTTTGTTCATAGTCAGTAGTTTGTATCTTTTATCCACAAATTTAGTCTAAAATTCGTTCTCAATGGCATTTATTTCGCTGTTTCGGTCTATACATTAACATTGTTTTTTGTATGATTATCAAAAGAAACACTTTTTAACTAAACCAAATTCGTTTTACCAAATCTCATCCTCTGCCATATCCATGTCTTTTCGCTAATTTTGCAGTGAAATAGTTTTTAAAATAATGATTGACGTAGACGAAATATATTACGATGCCATCAGCCTGCTTGAGCGCATGATTGCCATCCCTTCAGTTAGCCGCGAGGAGAATGCGGTAGCTGATATGCTGCAAAACCAACTCACCGAGTGGCAACTTTCGCCAAAGCGTAGCGGCAATAATCTGTGGTGCTTGTCGCCAGATTTCTCACCTGCCAAGCCCACCATCCTGCTCAATAGCCACATCGATACCGTTAAGCCTGTGGCTGGCTGGACGCTCAATCCGTTTGCGCCTACACACAGCGACAATCGCCTCTACGGCCTTGGCAGCAACGATGCCGGCGCCTCGGTGGTTTCGCTATTGGCGGCTTTTCGCTGGCTCACGCAGCACGAGCAGCACTACAATCTCATCTTCCTTGCCTCATGCGAGGAGGAGGTGAGCGGACGCGGCGGCATTGAGTCGATTCTGCCTATGCTGCCCAATATCAACGTTGCCATTGTTGGCGAACCCACTGGCTTGCAACCGGCTTTGGCTGAAAAAGGGCTTATGGTGCTCGATGCCGAGGCTATCGGTGTGTCGGGCCACGCAGCCCGCAACGAGGGTGTCAACGCCATCTACAAAGCCATCGATGCCATCAATGCCCTGCGCAACCTGCAGTTTGCCAAGCAATCGTCTCTGCTCGGCCCTATCAAGGTGAGCACCACTGTGATAAACGCCGGCACTCAGCACAACGTGGTGCCCGACGTGTGCCGCTTTGTGGTAGACGTGCGCACAACCGATGCCTATAGCAACCTCGACACGCTGCAGATAATTCGCGAAGCGGCTCCTCAATGCACGTTCACGCCTCGTTCTACAAGGCTCAACCCTTCGAGCATCAGCACCGAGCATCCTCTGGTGAAGCGCTTGCTCACTTTGGGCAAAGTGCCATTTGGATCGCCTACGCTTTCCGACCAAGCGCTGATGCCATTTCCTTCGCTGAAATTAGGGCCTGGCGACTCGGCTCGCAGCCATTCTGCCGACGAATACATCTGCCCTATCGAGATTCGCGAAGCTATCCACACCTACATCTCGCTGCTCGACTACGCAGCGGTTTAGTATAGGTATATTTAAATTATGTTAACAAACCTTATCTGACTGCAAATTAAATTCTACTTTTCTACAAAATTGCATTACCTTTATACCACAAATACCAGATACTATAAAAGCTTCCCATGATAACATTTCATGCGAAAACTATTATGGTACTACAGTTAGAATACATCAAACCATTTAATTAACCCTTAAAACAAAACAACATTCATCTATGAAGAAAACATTACTCTCATTAGCATTATGTTTGACTTGTAGTGCTGCCTTTGCACAGGTGCTGGATGTGGCTTCTGTAAATAAGATTGCCATTCCTCAGAGCAACGATGCTGTGGTAGCAGGTATCAGTCCGCTGGGCGACTACATATTAGTCACCAATGCACAAAACAAGGGCCTTAGCAAATTTGATTTGGCTACAGGCAAAGTCACCACAATCACACAAGCTGCCGGAGCCGGCTTCGAAGCCAAAATCTCCGACGACGGTTCGCAAGTGGTGTATCGCGAAACTTCTACACGAAATCACCTTCGTGCAAGCAAAATCAACAAGTATGACTTCGCCACTGGCGCTGCTACAAACCTCGTGAGCGAATCTCGCAACATTCAGGGTGTGGCTCTCGAAGGCGATGCTGCTGTTGCTATCAACAAGGGCAAAATGGCCACTAAAAGCCTCTCTGGCCGCAAGGCTAAGGCTTCTGCGCCTGTGTTCTCTATCAAGAACGGCCAATTGATGATCACCCGCAGCGGACGCACTTCTGTGTTCTCGCCTAACGGCAAGCAATTCAGCTACATCTGGGCTTCGCTTTCTCCTGACCAAACCAAGGTGCTCTACTACGTTTGCGGCGTTGGCGCTTTCGTTGCCGACCTCAATGGCAACATCACCGCTCGCCTCGGCATCGTTCGCGCTCCTAAGTGGTATGGCAACGACGTGGTTGTGGGTATGCACGATATCGACAACGGCGAAGTGGTAACTTCTTCTTCTATCGTGGCAGTAGACCTCAATGGCACACGCCAAACTCTCACCGACGATTCTGTCATCGCCATGTATCCACAAGTTTCGGCTCAAACTGGCAAAATCGCATTCTCTACCGCCGACGGCGAGGCTTATATCATCAATATCAACAACAAATAATCAATAAGCCATGAAGAAATTATTATTATACTCAGCAGCAGCCCTTTTGGCTGCAGGCGCTCTCAACGCTAAGACTATCGACGAAGTGCGCATCTACCTCAATCCGGGTCACGGCAGCTGGGGCCCTAACGACCGTCCTAACGCCACCATCCCTTACCCTAATCTCTCTAACGGAATGCCCGACACTTGCGGCTTCTATGAGTCGAACACCAACCTCTGGAAGGTGCTCAAATTGGGTAACACCCTCGAAAAAATGGGCGTGAAGAAAGAAAACATCATGTATTCTCGCGTGAAGAATGGCCCATTCCCTTACGTTAAAGGTGCCCCAGATGCAGAACAATACAATCGCTCTCTAAGCGAAATCTGTACAGAAGTAGAAGCCAATAACATCGACATCTTCCTTTCTGTTCACTCAAATGCTGCCAGCGAAGGCACAAGCACAAACTATCCTCTTTTCATCTATCGCGGTACTGATGGTGCCGACGGCAACGCTGTGGAAGGCAGCTACGAAATGGGCAAAACCATGTGGCCTATCTTCTACACCAACGGCATTGACGTGACTTCGTTCTACAGCCCTACTAACCCTAACATTCGTGGCGACATCAGTTTCTACGGCTCAAGCGACACTCGCGTCGACCCGAATAATGGCAAGAGTTTCACAGGCTACCTCGGCGTGCTCAAGCACGGCGCACAAGGCTTCTTGAGCGAAGGCTATTTCCACACCTATCAACCAGCCCGCCACCGCGCCCTCAATAAGGACTATTGCGGACAAGAAGGCGTGCGCTACGCTCGCGGTCTCTGCGCTTGGCTCGGCGGTAAGGCCGAAACCACTGGCTACATCATGGGTACAGTGAAAGACCTTCACGAGAAGATGAGCAACCCTCTCTTTAACTACACTGCTAAGACCAACGACCAATGGGTGCCTATAAATGGCGCTAAGGTCACTCTGTATAAGGCCGGCACTGAGGTGGCTTCTTACACCGTCGACAACAACTACAACGGCGTGTTTGTGTTTGAAGGCCTACAACCTGGCGACGACTACACTCTCGACATCACCGCTGATGGCTACAAGCCTCTGTTCGACGAATACAAGGCTCCTATCACCGTGAAGGCTAACGAGACTACCTACCCAATGGTTTACCTCGAAGCTACCGACTACGAGCCTCCAAAGATTGTCTATACCGACTATCCTGACGAGATCAACAACCCTGCAATCGGTGCTGCTAAGGCTTACAACTTCAAGGAAGTTTACGCTAACGCCGAAATCGCAGAACTTAGTGGCAAGACCATCCGCCGCACCATCCTTCGTGGCAACAACCTCTATGTTCTTGCTCTTGACGCCGACAAGAAGCCTTACGTCTACATCATCGACGCTACTACTAAGGCTGTTGTGAAGACTCTTGGCACCGAAGGCACTGAAGGTAGCATCCTTGCATTGTCTGACATCCAACTCACTGCCGAAGGCGTCCTCGTGGGTTGCGCTAAGACTCTCAATCAATTTGACAACAGCGTTCTGGAAGCCGGCGAAACTCGCGGCAAACTCAATATCTACAAGTGGGCTACCGACGAAGCAACAGGTCTGCCTGATGGCAATCCTGCAGTTTGGTTCACAACCCAAAAGACTGGTAACTTCTACCGCGCTTACACTGGTGGCACTATGCTCTACAAGGGCACTTTGGAAGATGGCACAATCGTGCTCTCTGCCGAAACCACTAGCTCAAGCACCAACGTTTGGAATATCGTGATTTCTATTGCCGACGGAGCATTCTCAAGCGACTCGTTCAACAACAAGATCGGCTCTACAGTCACTAAAAACCTCTTTGGCGACGACTATACATTCACTCTTTCTCCAATAGACGAAGACTTCCTCGTTGCTACTGGTTCTAAGCACGCACCTCGCACAGTGTCTGCTTTGTCTACATCTTTCACTGACCTCGCCGAGGGCTTAATCAACAAGCCTTCTGCCAACGTCTCATTCTTCAAATATGCAGGTCACTCATTCATGGTGGCTGGCGACGAAGTTGACGGCAAGTCTGTAACTAAGATTATCGACGTTACAAACGGTTTCGACAAGGCTACTCTCGTGAAGGTCAACGTGGAAAGCACTACCACTGCTCAAGCTACCGAAGCACAAGCTTCTGAGGCTCAAGGCATCATCGCCGCTACTGGCCGCACTATAGTCACCAAAGACGAAAACGAGCTCACTACTGCCGCAAACATCGAATTGGTGACAATGAAGGGCAATGGCGCTATCTCTAAATTGACTACCGACGCTGTTGCACAACCTAAGTTCCGCGCCAACTATGCTTACGACCTTAGCGTTGACAACTTCACTCTCAAGTTCAAGAGCACTGGCGACGCACCTAAGGCCACTATCGTAGTGAAAAACGATACTGAGGAACACTCTTTCACTCTCAACAACGTTGTGAAGGGCGAAAACTCATTCGGCATTCCAGCAAACACTCTCACCGATGGCGCAGAATACTCTTGGAGCGTTGAAATCGAAAGCGACGCTATTCCAACATCATCATTGATTTTCTCTGCAAGCGTTCCTTCTGGCAACTATCGCGGTGGTGTTACCGTAGACAAAGATCCTGAAAGCGATTTGTATGGTAAAATCTACGTATCTACAGGTAAGTCAAGCGGCTTGCAAGTCTACACACAAGATTTCACTGCCGAAGGCACTTATCTTAAGGAGGCGTTTAAGACAGGCAATGCTTCTTCTCCATTGCGTATCACCACAAGCAACGGCAAGCTCTATCTCACCGATTGGAGCGACGCTCATGCAGGTCTTTGGATCTACGACCCTGCTGCTGGCAAAGACGAAGTGACTAACTTCTTCGACGGCACAAAAGAAGGTTCTGGTAGATATGTCAATGCCGATGGCGTTGCTATCGGTGGTGGCACTACTGGCGTAAGCTTCTGTAGCAAGGGCGAAGACAGAAAACTCTACACATTCTGTGAAGACTATCCTACTGGCAACGCTGGCAACAAACTCATCCGCTACAACGTAGGCTCAAAGAACGTATGGAATCAAGCTCCTTCTGCTCAATTTGATGCAGTTTCTGCTAAGATGCTCAACACCAATGTTGAAGTAAATGCTCTCGAACAAGGTGTATTCGTTTCTCAGGTACGCACTACTGGCAACAATGCAACAGGTGTTCCTGGATTCTTATTTATGAATCACGATGGCGAAATCCTAGTTAACTCAGGCAACATGAAGGATCTCAATGGATGTATGGGTGCAGGTTTGGCTGTTAATAAAGAATGTGACTTGTTTGCTATTGTCGACGGTGACGGCAACATTCGCATCTACGACCTCACTTGGAACGAAGGCACTCCTGAATTTAATTTCAAGTTCACCTTCAAGACTCCTGCCACTGAAATCAATCAGCTATCATTCGACCCTGCAGGCAACCTCTATGCTTACGGCAGAAACAAGGGACTTTTGGTTTACTCTATCACCAACGAAGCTCCTAAGGCTATCACACCAGCGAAATCTACTATTAAGGTTATCGGTTCGGGTGTAAACACAGTAGAGACTGCATCTGCTCTCAATGTATATCCTAACCCTGCTACCGACGTGGTTTACGTTGAGGCTGGCGAAGACATTGAGTCAATCGCAATCTTCAACCTCACCGGTGCAATGGTATCAGCACAAGCCAACGTAGAGGGCAGCAAAGCCACTATCAACGTTAGCAACCTTGCTGCTGGTTCTTACATCGTGAAAGTTAACAAGAAAGCCGTACAACTCATCAAGAAGTAATGGCATAAACATCACGCTTCATCACTAACCGATGAAGCTGTCACACAGCGGTGGCTGCGCCCGGGGATCTCCCCACGCAGCCACCGCTTCTTTATCCCACTTTCGGGTGCGGACACGTTTCCCGTGGATGGTGGTATTTTTTCACGCAGATCCCACAGATTAATCAGATCTATTGGAATTTGGTGCCGATGGATTCCTCCCGCCAATGGTTTCGTATGGCCGATGGTTACCACCCGCCGG
>CAJLWM010000052.1 GCA_905210415.1 uncultured Prevotellaceae bacterium | reverse complement strand
ACAAATACGGCGCTAAAGAACTCGACCGCACCCACGGCCTCGACTGGTATGACAGCAAAGCCCGCTTCTACGACTCCATACTCCTACGCACCAACTCGATGGACAAGAAAGCCGGCGACTATACCTGGCTCTCCCCCTACTCATGGTGCGCCGCCAACCCAATCCGCTTCACTGACCCAACTGGAATGTATTTATTAAATGAAGATGGCTCAAAAGTAGATTATTTGAATAATACACTATCAGAAAATGCCGATGATGGGGTAAAAACAATTGTATTTGCATTACAATTAACAGAACAGGGAAATAAAGTTTTGAATGAACTTGTGTCGGCAAAATATGGCATTCATTTAATTTTAAGTAATGAGGTAAATGATGATGTATTTGGATATACACTCACTAAAACACAAGAGTGTAATCCCAATGATAATGAAATTTATGATAAAACATTTGAAAAAGCTGCAATTGTGGTTATACAGAACAACATTGAAAATAAGGCAAAAGAAGATGTCTACTTAAATAAATCTCAATTATCAAAACTGGAACTTATAAATATTATTGCAGTGCACGAAGGAGTACATGCTACAAATCCAAAATATAATAGCGTTATAAACACAAACAAAGATGATGATACAGAATATCTTCCATTAAAATATGAAGCTATAACATTGGAGGAAATATTAAATAAACATTGATTATTGAATTTTAATTTTTTTGATATGTCAAGATTGATTTCTTTGTATATTTTATCTATGGTAACAATAGTTGCCATGGCTGAAAATTTCAACGATTCTATTCTCACAAGCGACGAGACTGAGACGATTACCAGTAAAGAACTTGCATTGACTTTTAATAATTTGGTTCGGTATTATGAGAGTAAAAATAAAATACTTCCGTTTAGCATAGTTGATGATAAGTCAGCGTTAAATGATTATATAATTGAGGACTTGCTAACTGAAAATAATCATATTGAATTCGCAGATATTAATTTGGATAGAGGAATCTATTCTGTCATGCATCGAGGAAGTAGCAATCCTGATATATATATTCTTATTTGCCATAAAAAGCGACTTGATGTGTTCAATGTTTCTCTTTCGGATACAAATCGTTTAGACGCATTGAACTATATATACAGTTTGGATAGCCAGAGAGAATTTGAGATAGAATATTGGCAGTTTAAAAAAATAATATGCAAATTACTGACATATAACATAGGTAGAGGAATATATTATCCTTTTAGTAGAAAATTTGATCTTTTTTATTTGCACGATAGAAAACCCAAAACGGGCGTTAGGCCGTAATGTGGATTATTTTCCACTGCTTGATGTCTTTCGGTTTTTATAAGGCTCCTTTTCCTTGCTTATAATTCGCAATAGCCTGCTATTACTCATTAAACCCAAATCTGGCAAACGGCTTACTTTTATTTTAAATAAGATTGCTTCGACTTCTTCGTTCGCGACTCGGCAAAGATAAAACAAGCCCCTCTTTGCTCTTGCCACTTTCTCAGTTGATTATTTCACTCATTTGCACTATCGTTGGATAACGATGGGCCTGCGAAACCATTAATTTGCCACAAATTGGAAAGAAAAACGCTTTTCCATTTTGGTCAAATATCAAAAATTGCTATCTTTGCGTGCTATTCTATATAATTAGATGTGCGCAAAGATATTTTTGTTGCGCATCTGATTGAATTATTAACGGAAAAACAAAAAAACAAAATAACAAAGAATAATGGCAGCATTAGAAAAAATCAGAAAGAAAGCCGTCTTTTTGACTATTGTCATCGGTGTGGCACTTCTTGCCTTCATCCTTGGCGACGCCGAGAAGATGGTTAGTACATTATTTGGCAACAACAACACTATTGCCAAAGTGGATGGCGAAAAAATCGACGCAGTAGAATTCCAAAAGCGCTACGAAGAAGCCAGCCAACAACTTCAAAACCAAGGCCAAACCGTAGATGCAGCCGTGGTGCAACAACAAGTTATCGAGCAAATGATTTCAGAACGCCTCCTCAACAAGGAATTGGATAAGGTGGGCATCGAAGTGTCTGACGCTGAAATCACCGAAGCTATGACTGGCAAGAACGCCAACATGATGGTTCTTCAATTTGCTCAACAAATGGGTGTGGAATCACCTGCTCAACTCTTCGACCTCCTTTACAACCCTACTAAGTATGGCGCAAGCGACCAACAAGTGGCTGAAGCAAAGGCTCAATGGGAGAAGATTCAAGACGATGTTATCAAGAACTTGAAGTATAGCAAGCTTCAAACTCTTATCGCCGGCACTATCCAAGCCAACAAACTCGACCGCAAGCAAATCAACAGCGAAAACGCTGTTACAAGCACTATCCAATACGTTAAGGAAGCCTACGACGCTCTCACTGGCGATCAATACAAGCCAACCGACGCCGAACTCAAGGCTCAATACGACAAGGATAAATATATGTACAAACTCGACGAAGAAGTTCGCAAGATTCACTACATCGCTCTCGACGTAGTACCTTCAAAGGCCGATCTCAACAAATCGGCTGCTATGATTGGCGAAACTCTCGACTCTCTTCGCTTGGAGAACGGAGTTGACCGCGTGCGCAACAATAGCGAACTCGTTATCAACGAAGGCACTGTTCGCCTCAGCGACATCCGCGACACCGAAGTGAAAGACTTCATCGCAAGCGCTGCTATCGGCCAAGTTTCTGAACCAAAGTTCACCAACAGCACCAACACTTACAGCATCGTTAAGCTCGTTAAGAAGGACTTCGCTACCGACTCTGTAAACGTAAACGTAGTGTCAGTGCAAGGCGCAAAGAGCCTCCAAGACTCTGTGCTCAATATGCTCAACTCTGGCGTAGCTCTCGCTGATGTTAAGGCTAAGGTTAAGACTGTTGACGGTCAAGAAAACCAATGGCAAGTAATCATCAACGTAGCCGACAGCGTTAAGAACAAGCTCACCAACGCTCCTGCAGGTTACTTCCGCCTCGACGGCAACGATAAGGCTGCTTTCTTCTGCAAGGTTAACGAAAAGAAGGCTCCTAAGGCTATGTACACTGTGGCTCAAATCGAACACAAGGTATATCCAAGCGCTGCTACAACCAACGGCTTGCACGACAAGCTTCAAGACTACATCATGAAGAATGCCGACGCCGCTTCATTTGAGGCTAACGCCGCTAAGGCTGGCTTCCAAGCAGTGGCTACCACAGTATCTCCAAGCACTGCTCAAATCGACCGCATCATGAACACCCGCAAGGCTATTCAATGGGCATTTGAGTCAAAGACTGGCGCTGTTTCTCCTATCTTCGATAAGGAAAACAACACTAAGATGGTGGTTGTGGCTGTCGACGCTATCTACGACGACTATGCACCACTCAGCGACGAACAAGTGAAGGCTGCTGTAGCACTCAAGGCTACAAACGAAAAGAAGGCAGAATCACTTATGAAGCAACTCGAAGGCAAAAAGACTCTTGCTGAATTCTCTGCAGCAATGAAGTCGGCTATCGACACCACACAAGTGACATTCGGCCAAGCATTCATCCCACAAATCGGCGTTGGCGAAGCAGAACTCACCGCTAAGGTATCGGTTGCTAAGAAGGACGTTGTAGTTGGCCCAGTTAAGGGCGAAAACGGCGTATATGCTTTCAAGGTGACTAAGATCGAAAAGAGCGAACGCACTCCTACCGACATCGAGGCTGACCGCACTTTCGCTACCACTCGTGGCAACCAAGCAGTGATGCAAAACGCTTTGGAAATCCTTCGCAAGGCAGTTACAGTTAAGAAAGATATGATTCGCTTCTTCTAAGCAAATCACACAATATCACTCTCACACGAGGGGGATTGCACCAAATGCAGTCCCCCTCGATTTTTTCACAGCCACCCCACGGCGACTCGCGCCAAGGGCTTTCACGCGCCCACACAGGTGATTGCGCGAAACATAATAGCAATCTTAGCAGGAAATTCCACCAAGCCGCTTAGTGGGCAAAATAGCCACAAAAGTATGGCAGTATCACACAAAACGGGGTGCTATTATTGCATATCGGCAAAAAAAAGGTTACCTTTGTGAAATTAGATACATTACATCATAGCAGAAATAATAAAATAATGAGGGTAAAGATACATCACGAAGGCCGTAACATCATATTTATGCTACTGTTTATCCTATCAGTAGTGAATGTCACCGCCTACCTGATAATGTCGTATAAAATCATTCCATACATATTTATAGCGATTTCCGTAATCCTATTCTTGTTGGTTGTGAACTTCTTTCGCAGCCCACGCCGTCATTTCAAGGGCGACACCACCGATGCCGTGGTATCGTCGGTAGATGGCACCGTGGTGGCTCTCGAAGAAGTGTATGAAGACGAATATCTGCACGCACGCGCCATTCAATTGTCGGTGTTTATGACCGTCTTCAATGTCCACGCCAATTGGGTGCCAGTGGAGGGCGAGGTTACCTATGTGAAGCACCACTCAGGCCGCTTCCTCTCAGCCTATCTGCCTAAATCGAGCACCGAAAACGAGCGCTCTACAGTAGTGATACGCACCGCATCAGGTCATGATGTGCTGGTGCGCCAGATTGCTGGAGCCATAGCACGTCGCATAGTTACTTATGTTGAACCCGGCGAAGAAGTGTGCGTTGAGCAGCACATGGGATTCATCAAATTCGGTTCGCGAGTTGACATTTACCTGCCACTCGACACCGAAATAATGGTGAAACTTGGTGACAAGACCATGGGCGGCGTCACGCAGATTGCTCGCCTCAAACGCCAACACTAATCATGAACATTTTTGAATCAATAAAGAAGAATATTCCCAACGCCATCACATGCATGAATCTGCTGTGTGGCTCGGTGGCTTGCATCATGGCACTTCGCTACAAAGAAGAAGTGTGGTGGGGCATTAAAGCCTACGAGGCTGCTTTCATCATGATTGCCCTGGCTGCCGTGTTTGATTTCTTCGATGGCTTCGTGGCACGCCTGCTACACGTGGTGTCGGCTATCGGCAAAGAGCTCGACTCGCTGTGCGACTGCGTGAGTTTCGGCTTAGCTCCAGGCCTTCTGGTGTATGCCGCGATGAACCATTCACACCCCGAGAGAATGCTTTGCTATGCAGCCCTGCTCATACCAGTGCTCGGCGCTGTGCGTCTTGCCAACTTCAACGTTGACACCCGACAAACCACCAGCTTCATTGGCATGCCTATCCCTGCCAACGCCATCTTCTGGATTGGCTTCATCTCGTGGTATGCCGACAACCTCTACCTCAACCAATGGATTGTGGCGCTTCTCGTGGTGGTAATCTCACTGCTTATGGTGAGCAACATCCCGATGTTCTCGCTCAAGGTGAAGAACCTCAAGTTTAAAGAAAACTACAAGGTGTATTTCCTCATCTTGGCATTTATCTTGTTTGTATCCACTTCTCACCTCTCAGGTCTGTCGTGGACTATCATTTACTACGTTTTGGCTTCGATGCTCGTGAAGGATTGATGCCGCATCGGCAACACGCATGCGGCCACCGCATCCACCCACCGAACGAATACATCGAGAGCATTATTCTATTTAAGGTATTGATATTATGTTCTTTAAATTCTTAATAATAAGTTTTGTAATATATGTAATATTCGCTGTGCTGCGCATCATATTCCGCGTGGGCTTCCACATTCATCGCATCCGACGTGACTTCAATAATTTCACCAACCAGCAAAGCCAAGGCCAACAGCCTCGACAAAGCGAGAAGGTGTATGGAAAAACCGATGGCGAATACGTGGAATTTGAGGAGATTACATCTGAGGAGGCCACCTCTACCACAGTAGAGACCGACTCCAACGACCGCACCGAAACCGCCTACACCCGCACGGAGAGCCGCATCTCCGATGCCGAATACGAAGAAATCAAATAAGCGCAGCCTCACACAAAATTCATCCCACATAACCAATCTCACGACAACTCAGTTTATTCTTAACCATATAAAACCATCCTACTAAACGATGATAAAAAAAGCGTTTCTTTCACTGTTAGCCACAAGCATAGCCTTAGCAACCTACGCTGTAAGCGACCCGGTGGAATATGTGAACACCCTGATGGGTACTCAATCAAAATTCGCACTATCAAACGGCAACACCACTCCTACAGTATGCGTGCCTTGGGGCATGAACGAGTGGATTCCTCAAACCGGCAAAAACGGCGACGGTTGGTCGTATACCTACGATGCCGACAAAATCCGCGGCTTCAAGCAGACACACCGCCCAAGCCCATGGATCAACGACTTCGGTCAATACTCCATCATGCCTATGACAGGCGGACTGAAAATCAACGAAGACAAACGCGCTTCGTGGTTCTCTCACAAAGCCGAAGTGGCAAAGCCTTACTACTATAGCGTATACCTTGCCGACTACGACGTTACTACCGAACTCACCACCACCGACCGTGCCGCTTCGTTCCGCTTCACATTCCCTGAAGACGACCAAGCATACATCCTCGTGGATGCCTACGAAGAAGGCTCCTGGATAAAGTTGATACCTGAGCAAAACAAGATTGTGGGCTACAACACCCGCAACAGTGGTGGCGTGGGCAAAAACTACGCCAACTACTTCGTGGTGCAATTCGACCGTCCTTTCGTAGACAACTGCGTGTGGGTGGGCGATAACAAAGTGGAAGGCTTGAAAGAAATCAAAGCCGACCACGTGGGCGCTGCAGTGAGATTTAAGACCCACCGCGGCGAAGCGATCAACGTCACCACCGCATCATCATTTATCAGCGTGGAGCAAGCCGAACTCAACCTCAAAGAGATTGGCACAAAGAGTTTCAACGAGGTGAAAGCACAGTCAAAAGCCGAGTGGAACCGCGTGCTTGGCGCCATCAACGTGGAGAGCGACAATGTGGACCAACTGCGCACATTCTATAGCTGCTTCTTCCGCGCCTTAGTGTTCCCTCATCGCATGCACGAAATCGACGCCAACGGCAATGTGGTGCACTACAGCCCATTTGGCGAAGGCTCGGTGGCTCCTGGCTATTTCTATACCGGCACAGGCTTCTGGGACACATTCCGATGCCTATTCCCTCTTATCAACCTTCTCTACCCTGAGGAGGGCGCAAAGATGCAACAAGGTTGGCTCAACTACTATAAGGAAAGCGGCTTCTTGCCAGAATGGTCAAGCCCAGGCCACCGCGGATGCATGGTGGGCAACAACAGCGCCTCGGTAGTGGCCGACGGCATCCTCAAAGGCCTTGTGAAAGACGAAGCCACAGCGCTCTACGAGGCTATGCTCTATGGCACCAACCATGTGCACCCACAAGTGTCATCTACAGGCCGCCTCGGCTATGAATACTACAACCGCCTCGGCTATGTGCCCTACAACGTGGGCATCCGCGAGAATGCAGCCCGCACATTGGAGTATGCCTACGACGACTGGTGCATCTATCAAGTGGGCAAGCGTCTCGGTCGCCCAGAGAGCGAAACCGACGTGTTTAAGCAACGCTCTATGAACTACCGCAACCTCTTCGACAAAGAATCAGGATTGATGCGCGGACGCAACGCCGATGGCACTTTCCAAAGCCCATTCAACCCACTCAAGTGGGGCGACGCATTCACCGAAGGCAATTCGCTGCACTATAGCTGGAGCGTATTCCACGACGTGGCTGGCCTCATCGATCTGATGGGTGGCAAAGAGGCATTTGTGGCAAAACTCGACGACGTGTTTGCTCAACCACCTCACTTCGACGACAGCTACTACGGACAAGTGATACACGAAATACGCGAAATGCAAATCATGAACATGGGCAACTATGCTCACGGCAACCAGCCTATACAGCACATGATTTACCTTTACAGCTATGCCAACCAACCTTGGAAGGCACAATATTGGATTCGCCAAGTGATGAACAAGCTATATATGGCCACTCCTGACGGATATTGCGGCGACGAAGACAACGGACAGACCTCGGCATGGTATGTATTCTCGGCTCTCGGATTCTATCCTGTATGCCCTGCAAGTGACCAATACGTGCTCGGCACTCCGCTCTTCAAGAAAGCCACCATCAACCTTGCCAACGGCAAGAAAGTGGTGATCAACGCGCCAAACAATAGCAACGACAACATCTATGTGAAGGATATTCGCTTCAACGGCAAGGCTTACACCAAAAACTACTACGACTACAACACCCTTCTCAAAGGTGCGGTAATCAATGTCACTATGGACAACAAGCCTTGCAAGACACGCGGCATCAATGCCAGCGACGATCCTTATTCACTATCTACAGCCGAATAACCAACTGCGATTGCCCACAGGCTGATGCCAAGGCCAATCACACCATACCAGCGGTGACAGTATCCCCACAGGATACCGCCACCGCTGCCTTTTCACGCACCGCCCACCAACGTCTGGCTCACAATTACGGTTGTATGATTGCATTTTAGTGGAATAATCCGTAACTTTGACCCCCGCAAAATATTAATTACTACGCCAATGGCTACTATTAACGAAATACAAGACTCAATAATCGACGAATTCAGCGATTTCTCCGACTGGATGGATCGCTACGCTTATATCATCGACCTTGGCAACGAAGTGCCTGCCCTCGATGAGAAATACAAAACCCCCGACAACATCATCGACGGATGCCAAAGCCGCGTGTGGCTTGTGGCTTCATACGCCGACGGAAAGATCCACTTCGAGGCCGACAGCGATGCCATCATCGTAAAGGGCATCATCTCGCTGCTTGTGCGCGTGCTATCTGACCGCACTCCGCAAGAAATCCTCGACAGCGAACTCTATTTTGTGGAGCGTATCGGCCTAAGGGAACACTTGTCGCCTACTCGCAGCAACGGTTTGGCAGCTATGATTAAGCAAATACGCGTATACGCGCTTGCTTATAAAGCCAAAGAAGCCAACTAAGAAAACGGAACCAATTTCTTTTTCATATATGGCATCGATATACAGCATTTTTTATCGATGCCTATTTTTATATCTGTCCTTTCGGGATTTATACCAAATTTATTTCGTAAGTTTGCATAACTAAACCATCATTCAAACCTCCAATTTATGACAAAATCTTGTTTAAGACTTGCCTTCTCTCTCATATTGGCATTGCTTGCCACTATCATTCACTCTCAGACTTTTTCCGACAAACAGGCCTACACCATTCAGAGCGCCAACGGTTTGGCTCTCGACAATCAGGGTAGCATCAACTCTGAGACACAGATATTCCTATCGAAGAAAGTCACTAACCGCGCCTCTCAGGCATGGCAACTGGTACACGTCTACGACAACGTGTATAGCATAGTGAATCTGGAATCGATGCAAGCCCTCGACAATGCCAACGGCAATGGCGAGCAGCCAATCATCCAATACAGCTACGACAATAGCAATGCCAACCAGCATTGGCGCATAGTGAGCGTTGGCAACGGCAAATACACCATCACCAGCGTGGCAAGCAATATGCGCTTGGCATATCGCGACGCCGCACAACCTGGCGAACCAATCTACCAGTTGACCCAAAACACCACCGAACGCCAGCAATGGAGCATCGAGAAGACCAACGCTAAAGCTTCGCGCTTCATCACTCGCACCACAAGCAACAACGATTGGGAAAACCAAAACATCATCGCCATCAACAAGATGGCTGCACACAGCACCTTCATGCCGTTTGCCGATGCCAAAGAAGCTCTTGCCGACCCTACATTCGCCAAGCCTTGGCTCGACACCCGCTCAAGCCGCGTGGCCTCGCTCAACGGCAAGTGGCGCTTCCATTGGGTGAACAGCCCCGACAAGCGCCCAGTGAATTTCTACAAGCCAAACTACAACGTGGCCGATTGGGCAGAAATCACTGTGCCAAGCAACTGGGAAATGCTTGGTTACGGCACACCAATCTACACCAACGTAACATACCCTATTCGCAACAACCCTCCATTCATACAGTCGCAACCACACTACACCGTAGAGACCGAGCCAAACGCTGTGGGCTCTTATCGCCGCGACTTCACCATTCCTAAGCAATGGCGTGGCAAAGAGGTGTATCTGCACTTCGACGGCGTGTATAGCGCATTCTACGTGTGGGTCAACGGCAAGAAGGTGGGCTACAGCCAAAACAGCTGCACCGATGCCCGATTCGACATCACAAAATATGTGAAGCCCGGCAAAAACACCGTAGCAGTGGAAGTGTATCGCTGGTGCGACGGTTCTTATCTTGAAGACCAAGATATGTTCCGCCTGAGCGGTATCTATCGCAACGTCTATCTTGTGGCTACTCCTAAGGTTCACCTTGCCGACGCCACTCTTTCAAGCAAGATCGCCAACGACTATTCTCAAGCCGCACTTCACATCAACACGCTGCTTGCCTCTGACTCTAAAAACGCCACCGCAAACGTGCGCACCACCCTCTACGCCCCTAACGGCACCAAAGTGGGTGAAACCACACAATCTATCGCCGGAAAGGGCGACATGAGCATCAACGTGGCAAACCCTATGCTATGGACCGCCGAAACGCCTAACCTCTACACCCTTTTGGTGGAAGTGCTCGACCAAAACGGCGTCACCACCGAAGCCACAACATTTAAGCACGGCTTCAGAAACATCGAAATCAAAAACAACAAACTGTATATCAACGGCATGCTCACCTTGCTAAAGGGAGCCAACCGTCACGAGACACACCCAAAATATGGCAAGGCCGTGCCTGTGGAATCAATCGAACAAGACGTGCTGATGTTTAAGCAATACAACCTCAACACCATCCGCACTTCTCACTACCCTAACGACCCACGCTCTTATGCGCTCTACGACTACTATGGCCTCTACGTTATCGACGAAGCCAACCAAGAGTGTCACGGCAACCACAGCCTCTCAAACAACCCAGAATGGGAAAAAGCCTACGTTGACCGCGCCGTAAGCATGGTGCAACGCGACAAAAACCACCCATCGGTGATCATCTGGTCGCTTGGCAACGAGAGCGGTAGGGGCTGCAATATCATTGCCGAACGCGATGCAGTGCGCGCCCTCGACAGCCGTCCTATCCACTACGAGGGACAGAACGAGGCTGCCGATATCGATTCTAACATGTATCCATCTATCGAGGGTATGATAAGCATGGACCAAAACGGCAATCAGAAGCCTTATATCATGTGTGAATATGCACACGCTATGGGCAACTCAATCGGCAATCTTGAGGAGTATTGGGATTACATAGAATATCACAGCAAGCGCATGATTGGCGGTTGCATCTGGGACTGGGTTGATCAAAGCCTGAATATGCCAGGCGAACCCGAAAACCGCCTTTATTACGGCGGCAGCTTCGGCGACCAACCAAACGACCAAGACTTCTGCTGCAATGGTATTGTCACTTCTGACCGCAGCGTCACTCCTAAGCTTCTTGAGGTGAAGAAGGTGTATCAATACATCACCGCCACTCTCGATAGAGAAAAACGCGCAGTGGTGCTGCACAACCGCTACATCGCCACCAACCTGAAGGGAATGACCCTGCAATACACCGTGCTGCGTGGCGGCAAAGAGGTGCTCAGTGGCAGCAAAACTCTGCCCGACTGCGCTCCTACCAAGCAATGCACCGTGGGAATAGACCTGCCTGACACAACCGACGACGGAGAATATCTGCTCAACGTGAGCATTCTGCTTGGCGAAGACTGTCTATGGGCTACCAAGGGCCATTGTGTGGCAAGTGAACAGATGCCTCTGAACCAAGTTGACCTCGCGCTCGCAGCCCACAAAGCCAACGCCACAGCGCCTATTACCATCCACGATGAGATGAACCGTCGCCTATGCATCAATGCAGGCAATGCCAAAATAGCGTTCTGCCGCAGCGAAGGCACCATCATAAGCTTGCGCTACAACGGCTTTGAAACCACCCACGCACTGCACGGCCCACGATTCCAATGGTATCGCTCGATTCCTAACGACCGCCGCGAATGGGTGCCAACGCTCACTCGCCTCGAAGGCTTCTCACACTCGCTCTCTGCCAAGGGCGATACAGCCATCGTTACCGCTAAGTTTGCTCACGGCATAGGCAAGCACGAGATTACCGAAGCCACCACCTACACGATTTACGCCGACGGCACAATCGATGTTGCCACACAGTTCGTCACCCAAAGCGACAACGTGGTGCCTCGCTTGGCGCTGCAATGGATGCTATCGCCAGAACTTGAGAATGTGGCTTGGTATGGCCGCGGACCAATAGAAAACTACAACGACCGCAAAAACGCTGCATTCTTGGGCGTATACTCATCTACAGCCACCGATATGCGCGAACACTATGCCCGCGCACAATCTATGGGCACTCGCACCGACGCTCGCTGGATTACCCTCACCAATGCCAACGGCAAGGGCATAAAGATTGACGCCGACGGAACCATCTCGTTCTCGGCGCTTCACTACACCGACCGCGACCTCTGGGAAGCACTCTACGACCACGACCTCGACGCAATACGCCGCAGCGAAGTGGTGCTAACCCTCGACTGTCGCCAACGCGGCCTTGGCAATGCCAGCTGCGGCCCTGGCCCACGCGAGAAATATGAAATCAAGGCAGGCACACATGCCTTCCGCTTCCGCATTTCTCCAATGTAATCGCAAACTTATTCACAACAACATCCCTTTTTAGCACTTGCCCGGCAGATTTTCACATTTGCCGGGCATAAATTTTTCTTTCAGATTGGCAACTTATCTTCATTCGTTCTGCCACTAAAAATATACCTCTCAAATTTTCAACCACATACAAGAGTATTCAGCCGTAAAACTGTTAAATAGCAAGTTAATTTTAGTAAATACAGTCTTAAAGGGTAGCAAATATTTTGCAACGCATCGTCGACTTGCTATTTTTGTATAGTCAATTATACGAGATTAGTGAAAGTCTCTTGTTCGGAACTCAGACTTTTTTTTGATTATAAAATAAGTGAATTTTGGTTATCATCCTTAGTCTTAATTTAATACGAAACACGCATCATTGTTCAAGATGACTTTTACGAATTGGTATATGCGACTTAGGAGAACTTTCTCCTGAGTTTTCTGTTTTTATGGGGGCACATCCCTGCGCAGAAAAAATGCTATTGATACAACACGAAATCTTGCAATATACAAAATAATACTCTTTTCATAATAAATTACAGGAATCTGACTGTAAACAGAATATCCTTATCAAGTGATTTACTAATAAATAATTGACTAAGCGATAGCGGTGTTCGTGAGGATACCGCTATTTTTTTGCCCTGCGGCTGGCATAGAGAGCAGATGCACAACACTTGACCCCAACGACCTTTGCACTCGCCGCTCGTTAGGTTGATTATTTCTCTCATTTGCACTATCGTTGGATAAGATAGGCTGCACTCGGAAATATCAACATGAGCAAGCTCTGTTGATTATTTCTCTCATTTGCACTATCTTTGCAAACTGAAACAATACAATATTCACACACAATGGAATACAACTACAAAGAAATCGAGCAAAAATGGCAAGAATATTGGAAAAATCATCAGACTTACAAGACTGAGATTGACAAGTCTCGCCCTAAATTCTACGTTCTCGATATGTTCCCATACCCAAGCGGCGCCGGCTTGCACGTTGGTCACCCTCTTGGATATATCGCAAGCGACATCTATTCGCGCTACAAGCGCCTGCAGGGTTTCAACGTGTTGCACCCTATGGGCTACGACTCTTATGGTCTGCCTGCCGAACAATACGCCATCCAAACAGGCCAACACCCTGAGGTGACCACCGTGAACAACATCAACCGCTACCGTCAGCAACTCGACAAAATCGGCTTCTGCTACGACTGGGACCGCGAAGTGCGCACCTGCGACCCTGGATATTACCACTGGACTCAATGGGCGTTCCAAAAGATGTTCAACAGCTACTACGACACTGCCTTGCAAAAGGCACAACCTATACAACTCCTCATCGACCATCTGGCTGCCAACGGCACTGAAGGCCTCAACGCTGCCGCTTCTGAGGAATTGACTCTCACCGCCGACCAATGGAACGCTATGAGCGAACGCGAACAGGCTGATACGCTCATGAACTGGCGCATCGCTTTCCTCGGCGAAACTATGGTGAACTGGTGCCCTAAACTCGGCACTGTGCTTGCCAACGATGAGGTGGTTGACGGATTGAGCGCTCGTGGCGGATACCCTGTGGTGCAACAGAAGATGCGCCAATGGTGCTTGCGCGTGTCGGCTTACGCTCAACGTCTGCTCGATGGCCTCGACCTTATCGACTGGACCGAAAGCATCAAGGAAACTCAACGCAACTGGATTGGCCGCTCTGAGGGTACTGAGGTGGAATTTACCGTAAAGGATAGCGATAAGCATTTCACCATCTTCACCACTCGCGCCGACACTATGTTTGGTGTGACATTCATGGTGCTCGCTCCTGAAAGCGAACTCGTGGCAGAACTCACCACCGAGGCTCAAAAGGCCGAGGTGAACGCATATCTCGAACAAGTGAAGAAGCGCACCGAGCGCGAACGCATGATCGACAAGAAGGTCACTGGCGTATTCACCGGCAGCTATGCCATCAACCCATTCACCGGCGAAGCCATCCCTGTGTGGGTGAGCGACTATGTGCTATCGGGCTACGGCACTGGAGCCATCATGGCTGTGCCTGCTCACGATAGCCGCGACTACGCCTTCGCTAAGCACTTCGGCTTGCCTATCATCCCTCTCGTGGAGGGCTGCGACGTGAGCCAAGAAAGCTTCGACGCTAAGGAAGGCATCGTCACTAACTCGCCTCGCACCGACGTGAAGCCTTACATCGACTTCAGCCTCAACGGTTTGACCATCAAGGAAGCCATTGCCGCAACTAAGAAGTACGTTAAGGAGCACAACCTCGGACGCGTGAAGGTGAACTACCGTCTGCGCGACGCTATCTTCAGCCGCCAACGCTATTGGGGCGAACCATTCCCTGTTTACTATAAAAACGGCATCGCAACAATGATTCCTGAAGACTGTCTGCCTCTGCTTCTGCCTGAAGTAGACAAGTTCTTGCCTACCGAAACCGGCGAACCACCATTGGGCAACGCCACCAAGTGGGCTTGGGACGAAGCAAACAAGCAAGTAGTGGAAAACAGCCTCATCGACGAGAAGACCGTATTCCCTATCGAACTCTTCACTATGCCTGGTTTTGCCGGCAGCTCGGCTTACTACCTACGCTACATGGACCCTCGCAACGACAAGGCGCTCGTATCGAAGGAAGCCGACGAATATTGGCAAGACGTAGACCTTTATATCGGCGGTACTGAGCACGCCA
>CAJLWM010000051.1 GCA_905210415.1 uncultured Prevotellaceae bacterium | reverse complement strand
ACAAGCAAAAGATGCCTTATAAAAGCCGAAAGACACCAAGTAGTATTAAAATTTTACACCTACGGCCTAATGACGACCGATTTGGGGTTAATACACCGCACAACACCGATTCCACAAAATCCACCATCAAAAGCAGGGTGCGGGCTGGGTGTGGGCTGAGTGCGGGCAAACAATTTTCAAAATATTTCACGGCAGTATTTGGCAAATCAAATTATTTGGTTTATCTTTGCACTCGCAAAAGAGTTATTAACTCAGCACAAACTACTGGAGAGGTGGGTGAGTGGCTGAAACCACCAGTTTGCTAAACTGACGTAGGAGCAATCCTACCACGAGTTCGAATCTCGTCCTCTCCGCTTAAGAGTCTTGCATCCTGTGATGCAAGACTTTTTTGTTTATATACACATTCCAGGCATCACACATATTCATGCATAGTTCAACCCAATCCGCATAATATTTTTGCATATTGCACACAATATTTTGAGACAAACCGAGTTATATACATAAAGTTTACAAAAAGACATTTTAGGAAAAACAAGGTTTATTGATTAATTGTTGCATGGCAGTCTTCGGGAGAAGATTGTCTTGTTTTTTCTACCACAAGCGCCCTTGCCTTCTCAATAGACAGAGCATATCTGCAAAAAATTCAAGAAAATGTCAAAATCAGTACTGAGCAATCATTAACTTTCATTCACATTTAAGTAATATTTTTACATCATTTTTCACTTCCTTTTACTAAACCATAGCCCTATACACACTCTTTAACGTTCAATAAACACTATTTAAACATTAAATCATTTTTTTTCTCACTTTTAGGCATACCTTTGCGCCAACAAAGTTTTCGCTATTATGAAAAGCGTTTTTCGTTTTAGCTTAACCAGAAAATAAACTAAACATAAAAATAAAATGAAAACAGAAGTAAAAAAGGCTGAGGGCAAATTAGGTGTCCTCGTAGTAGGTTTAGGTGCCGTAAGTTCAACATTCATGACGGGTGTTCTCATGACACGTAAAGGTCTCGCAAAACCAGTAGGCAGCATGACTCAATACGACAAGATTCGTGTAGGCCGTGGCGCAGAAAAGAAATATCTCCATTATAAAGACATCGTTCCTATCGCTGACCTCAAGGATATCGTATTCGGCGCATGGGACGTTTACCCAGCTAACGCTTATGAAAGCGCTGTTAACGCAGAAGTGCTTAAAGCAAAAGACATCGAGCCAGTTAAGGACGAATTGGTAAAGATCGTGCCTATGAAGGCTGCGTTCGACCACAACTATGCTAAGCGTCTCGACGGCAACAATGTGAAGACTTGCAAGGACCGTTGGGATATGACAGAGCAAATCCGCGAAGATATCAGAAACTTCAAGGCTACTACAGGCGTTAACCGCGTGGTAGTTCTTTGGGCCGCTTCTACCGAAGTATACGTGCCAGTTGACGAAAAGGTACACGGCACTCTCGCTGCTCTCGAACAAGCAATGAAGGGCAACGACTGCGAACACATCGCTCCATCTATGTGCTACGCTTATGCTGCCCTCACTGAAGGATGCCCATTCATCATGGGTGCTCCTAACACTACAGTGGACATTCCTGCTATGTGGGAACTCGCTGAAAAGACTAAGATGCCTATTGCTGGTAAGGACTTCAAGACTGGCCAAACATTGGTTAAGTCAGGTTTCGCTCCTATCATCGGCACTCGTTGCCTCGGCCTTGCTGGTTGGTTCTCAACTAACATCCTTGGCAACCGCGACGGTCTCGTGCTCGACGAACCAGCTAACTTCCGCACTAAGGAAGTGAGCAAACTCTCTACTCTCGAATCAATTCTCGTTCCTGAGAATCAACCAGACCTATATAAGGACTACTACCACAAAGTACGTATCAACTACTATCCACCTCGCAACGACGACAAGGAAGGTTGGGACAACATCGACATCTTCGGTTGGATGGGCTATCCAATGCAGATCAAGATCAACTTCCTCTGCCGCGACTCTATCCTCGCTGCTCCTCTTTGCCTTGACCTCGTACTCCTCAGCGACTTGGCTGCTCGCGCAGGACGCTATGGCATCCAACGCTTCTTGAGCTTCTTCCTCAAGAGCCCAATGCACGACTACACTAAGGACGAAGTGCCTGTAAATCACCTATTCCAACAATATGTGATGCTCAAGAATGCACTCCGCGAAATGGGTGGTTACGAAGCTGATGAAGAAATCGATTGAGTTTCCAAACTGCAATACACTAATTAATTAGACGTGCTGGGCTGCAAAACGTCAAGACGGGTGATACTGATAGGGCGCAATCCTATGATTTCTTTTCAGACATCCATAGACAGAAAATACACACATATTACAATAGCCTAAGAAGAACAACCCCGAAGACTCGCGCTTCGCCCACCACTTCTATAAACGCATTCAAATTTTCGGCGAACGGCTGTCGCATTACGCGGCAGTCGTTCTGCTGTTTTTATTCCAATTCGGCCATTAGGGCTTTGACGGATTAACACGGCTTCACGAGGACTTTTCATTTTAACAACAAATAACTAAACCACCATTTCTATTGCCCAAGCGATTAATTATCTTTGTCATATTAACCTACTTAACGCTAAAAACTAATAACAATCTATTAATCTAATATGAATACGCAACAATCTTTCAGCCCAAATCAGGTGGAAGCCTACCTGGGCAAAGCCTGCGAAACATTCACAAAGGCCGACATTATAAGATTCGTCATCGAGAACGACATCCGCATGGTAAACTTCATGTATCCTGCCGGCGACGGTCGCCTAAAGACCCTCAACTTCGTGCTCAATAGCCTTGAGCACCTCGACAGCATTCTCTCTTGTGGCGAACGAGTTGACGGTTCGAGTCTTTTCTCTTTCGTCAATGCCGGGCGCAGCGACCTCTATGTGGTGCCTCGCTTCAAGACCGCATTTCTCGACCCTTTCAGCGAGATTCCCACCCTCACCATGCTATGCACATATTTCGATAAGGACGGCCAACCTTTCGACGCCGCTCCTATTCAGACCCTGCACCGCGCATGCGCCGCTTTCAAGGAAGTGACCGGCATGGATTTCCAATGCATGGGCGAACTGGAATACTACGTTGTAGCGCCTACCAATGGTGATTTCGCAGCCACCGACCAACGTTGCTACCACGAGTCTGGCCCGTTTGCCAAGTTCGGCGATTTCCGTCAGCAATGCATGGCCTACATCGCTCAGGCTGGTGGAAAAATCAAATACGGCCACACCGAGGTGGGTTCTTTCACACAAGACGGCATCCTATATGAGCAAAACGAGATAGAATTCCTCCCTGTTTACGCCGAAGACGCTGCCGACCAACTGGTTATCGCCAAGTGGATTATCCGCAAGGAAGCCCAACGTCGCGGCTTGAACGTGACTTTCGCACCGAAAATTACCACTGGCAAGGCTGGTTCGGGCATGCACATACACATGCGCATCCTGAAGGACGGCAAGAGCATGATGGTGAACCCAGATGGCACACTCAGCGACGTTTCGCGCCGCGCAATAGCCGGATTGATGACGCTCGCGCCTTCTATCACCGCATTTGGCAACAAAAACCCTACTTCTTACTTCCGCCTCGTGCCTCATCAAGAAGCGCCTACCAACATCTGTTGGGGCGATATGAACCGCTCTACATTGGTGCGCGTGCCTCTGGGATGGCAAAGCGGATCCGACATGTGCAAACTCGCGAACCCGCTCGAAGCGCCTGAGTTGCCCGACCATTCTATGAAGCAAACTTTCGAAATGCGCTCGCCTGACGGTTCGGCTGAGACCTACACACTTATGGCTGGACTTGCTGTGGCTTGCCGTCATGGTCTGGAAATGGACAACGCCCTCGAAATTGCCGAGCAAACCTACGTGAACGTGAATATCCACAACGACGAAAACGCCGACAAGCTCAAAAGCCTAAAGCAGCTGCCTGACAACTGCGTGGCTTCGGCCGAATGCCTCAACAACCAGCGTGCCGTGTACGAACAATATGGCGTATTCTCACCAAACATGATCGACGGCATCATCAAGGAACTTTCGGCATTCCACGACTCAACATTGCGCCAAGACATCGCCGGCGACCTCGTGGCTATGCAGCAACTGGTTGAGCGCCACTTCCACTGCGGATAACACTCCCACACATAATAATAGTCACCTCTACCACAATGCTGCGATAGAGGTGATTTTCTATTTATAACTTTAAGATTTCAGAGTTTCACTACAATTGGCGCATTATGCCGTCGTAGGCATCGGCTGGAGCGAACCATTGCATCTTATCGTCCTTGGCATACCAAGTGAGCTGCTTCTTGGCATACACACGCGTATTCTTCTGAATACGGGCAATGGCTGTGTCACGATCCATCGTGCCATCGAAATACGCAAACATCTCCTTATAGCCGACGGTGTTGAGCGAATTAAGGTGTCGCAGATGATACACGCTACGAGCCTCATCCTCGAGGCCCATCTCCACCATCTTCAGCACTCGGCGGTTGATGCGGTCAAAGAGCAGCTCTCGCTCCACGTTGATTCCGGCCTTCACTATGCGAAACGGACGCTCTTTCACCTTGCCTGTGCGCAGCGAGGTGTAGGTGACACCCGACTGCAAGCAAATCTCCACGGCATGTATCACACGCTTGGCGTTTTTGCGGTCTACTATCTCATAATACTCCGGATCAAGCTCACGCAATCGGGCGAGCATTCCGTCAAGCCCCACCTCGGCATACATATCTACCACCTGAGCGCGAATGTCGTCGCTAATCGTGGGGATATCATCGATTCCTCGGCACACGGCATCGACATACATCATCGAGCCACCGCACATCACCACATACTGGTTTTTCTCGAATAGTCCGGGCAGCAACACCAAAACATCTTCCTCAAACTGGGCTGCGCTATAATACTCGTCAAGCCCCTTAAAGCCCACAAAATGGTGATTCACCCTCGCCTGTTCCTCAGCAGTGGGCGCTGCGGTTCCTATAGGTATATCGCGATATATCTGCCGAGAGTCGGCAGATATTATCTCAGCACCGAGGGTCTCGGCAATGCCGATGGCCGTTTCGGTTTTTCCTACGCCCGTGGGGCCTGTGATTACTATCAGTGTTGGTTGCGACATGCCCTACCGTTATTTCAAGAAGTCTTCGAAATAGCGAGTAATCATTTCGTGCAAGTGCACGCTCTTGTGGCCCATCATATTGTGGCCCTCGCCTGGATAAGCGAAGAAGTCAGGGTATGAGCCCACTTCGGCGCACTTATTGAGGAACATCAAGCAGTGCTGTGGCACCACTGTGTTGTCGTTCATACCAGTGATAACGAGCAATCTGCCCTTCAAATCCTTGGCGCGATTGAGCAAAGAGGCCTTTTCGTAGCCCTCTGGATTGCTTTCTGGAGTGTCCATATAGCGTTCGCCATACATCACCTCATACCATTTCCAGTCGATAACAGGACCGCCTGCCACTCCCACCTTAAACACGTCGGGGTAATTGGTCAATAGTGAGATTGTCATGAAGCCACCGAAGCTCCAGCCATGCACACCGAGGCGATCGGCATCTACGTATGGCAGTGATTTCAGGTATTCCACCCCCTTCATTTGGTCTTGCATTTCCACTTGACCGAGTTGGCGGAATGTGGCTTGCTCAAACGCCAAACCACGGTTTTCGCTACCGCGATTGTCAAGGATATACACTATATAGCCCTTTTGCGCCATATAAGTCTCCCAAGAGCGCGACTTCCAGTGCCATGCGGCATCCACATTGTGAGCATGAGGACCGCCATACACATACACCACTGTAGGATATTTCTTTGCAGGATCAAAATCGGCTGGCTTCACCATGCGCCAATAGAGGTCGGTTACGCCATCGGCTGCCTTAATCTTGCCTGATTCGAAGATTGGTTGCACATATCCCTTCCAAGGGTCGTCGGCACGAAATATCTCAATGCTCTTAGCGGTCTTGGTGTTGGTAACGGCGTATGCACGAGGCACATCCGGTTCGCTCCATTGGTCGAGCAGATACGAGCCATCCTCGCAGAGCGATGCCGAGTGAACGCCCTTGCCATTATCGAGCAAAGTGCGCTTGCCGCTGCTAACATTCACGCTATACACGTTCATCTGCAACGGATTCACCTCGTTAGAAATATAGATTATGCTCTTAGTCTTAGCATTAAAGCCCACGATGCTGCTCACAATCCATTCGCCCTTGGTGAGTTGCTTCACGATATTGCCATCCACATCCATCAGATAGAGGTGCATATAGCCGTCTTGCTGACTCCAATACACAAACTTCTTGCTATCCCAAGGCAAAAATGTGATTGGGTGCAATGGTTCGCAATACTTATCGTTGTGTTCGCTATACAAGGTCTTAATCTTGCTGCCCGATTCGACATCATAAGCATCGAGGTGTGCATCGGTTTGGTCGCGGTTCACCTCTATCAGATAGAGCGTAGAACCATCAGGACTCCACGAAATATTTGTGAAATAGCGGTCTGTGACGTCGCCGAGGTCGAGATACTTCACTGCGCCAGTAGCCACGTCGGCAATACCAACGGTCACTTGGTGTGAAGTCATCCCTGCCATAGGATATTTGTCAGGCTCATAAGTGGCCTCTCTTGCAAAGGTGTTGACTTGCGGATAATCGGCCACCATACTTTGATCCATGCGATAGAACGCCAATTTCTTGCCATCTGGCGAGAAGAATGTGCCCTTGCGGATTCCAAACTCGTTGCGGTGAACAGCCTGTCCGTAGACAATCTCGCGCGAGCCATCAGTGCTGAGTTGCACAGGAGCGCCTTCGGCAGTCTGCACATACAGATTATCATCCTTCAAGGCCGCCCATGTGCGGCTTGCCTTGCAGTATTCAAGACCGCGATAGCCCTCAGCAATCTTCACCACATCGCTCACAGGCTTTTCGGTGCCCACCTTTTTGCCTGTAGGAAGCACATACTTAAAATAATTTTCGCCGTCGCGCTCAATAAGGTCATTACCATTCCAGTGAGCCTTCAACGAAGCAGGAACATTGTCCTTGTAGTTTTTACCACCAAAATTTAGTTCTTCGAGAGTAAAAAGTTTTTGCGCTTGAGTGTTTACACTTGCAATAGCCATTGCCGCTAAAAGTATTGTTTCTTTCATAAAATCGATATTATTTTATCTGCGCCATCGAGTGCCGCCATTATTCCACAAAAATAGCAAATATTTCGCTCAATAACAACACCTTCACAGCCCTCCGACGCATTCGCGCAATTAGCATTAGTTAATTATTTACAAATCGTTTTTAGCAAACCATCTGATAATCAATAATAGTTACCTCGAGGTAACTTAATTCCACGTTTTTCCCTTCTTGCATCGGGCATTTCGACGCTGTAATTTTGCATCATACAAATAACAATAAAAACACCGACTATGGCACAATTAGAATTACAAAAGACAGGCAACGGCTACAGCGTAGCCACAGTGGGAAACCTCAGCGCATTCGGGGGCAAGGCTTTCGTAAAAGACGCTATCGGCACCACATCAATGGAAGCATCATTCGGCTCTCTCGCCGCTGGTGAGGCATTGCCATTTTTCCACCACCACAAACAGAACGAAGAACTCTACATCATATTGAGCGGCAACGGAGTATTCTCTCTCGATGGCAACAACGAGGAGGTAAGTTCTGGCAGCATCGTTAAGGTTTCTCCAAAAGTGAGCCGCGGCATCAAGAATACTGGCAACGACGCATTGGTTTACATCTGCATTCAAGCTCGTGAAAACTCTCTCGAACAATACACCATGACCGACGGTGTAATCGAAGAACCCAAATCGGTCATTAAGCCGTATATGTAAGTATTTCTACTCCTTGGAGTCTTTCGTTTTTTATAAGGCATCTTTTGTTTGTTTTTAATTCGCAATAGCTGGCTATTACTCATTAAAAATCAATCAAAATCTACGCTTCTAAAATCCCGAAATACATTCAAGCCCTAATGCTCGAATTGGGTTAAACCCAAATCAACCAAAACCATAGAATAAACGGGAAATGCAATATTCACAAGCGTTTTCCGTTTTATTCTATATGAATAACTCCTCAACCGAAGTGCTAAAAAGCAACATATTTCCGAATTGCCCTATACGCAACATCATTGCGCGTGTGGGCGACAAATGGTCGATGCTCGTGATGCACGAGCTGCTTCAACACGCATGCCCAATGCGTTTCTCAGCATTGCAGAAGTCAATCCCCGACATCTCGCAGAAGATGCTCACCACCACTCTGCGCAACCTTGAGGCCGACGGATTTCTCGTGAGAGAAGTATTCCCCGAAGTGCCACCACACACCGAGTATCAACTCACACAACGCGCCATATCGTTTATGGACGCGTGCCAACCGATGATTGCTTGGTCATTAGAAAACTTTGCCGACATTATCCGCGACCGAGAATCGCGCACCAGCAAATAACGACAGTTTTATTTAAAGAACGACGACAGGCTATACCAGATGTCGCCTATCACCATGCGGCGAAATAGCCAGTGATGCATGCCGCCGGGAATGCGCTGCAACATCTCATCGTCGTTTGACAGCACAAATATCGGGCGTATGCGCCAAGAGTGATTATATCGGTTTTTCCAATCATACATGCAGTATTCCCACCAGCGGCAGTCGCCTCGCCACCATTCACCCGTGGTGTAGCCATTCTGCAGGCCATATCGCGTGGCGCCAAAGGCATTGGCATGTCCGCACTCTTTATACACCTTGTATGGAGCAAGTCCAAGGTCGATAACCCTACCAAGACTCACCCGGCACACTATCAACGACCCGCAACTATAGTGCATCGCCGTAGAGCGCTCTGGCGCAAAATATATGCCGTTGCCAGCAAAATTGCCGGCTCCCACATTCCACACCTCGGTGCGCCAACTATTATTGCCCACACGTCCGCGACTCTGCGTGATGCACTCGCTTGCCTCTGGCGAGGTGCCGTGATAGAGCGTCAGCGCAGGTATAAAGGTGTCTATCACCGTCCATATCACACTCTCCACATAGGTGAGCGTGCCATGCCATACGGGATATTTCAATATTCTCCAAGGCAGGAACAGCACCCATCGCCAAAAGTCGTCGGCTCCCTCTCTATCGTGCGAGGGTATGAGCACCTCAAGCATATAGTTCATCGCCTCAAAGAAGCAATGCACCACCAGATTGTAATACACGGCATTGACCAATCGCAGCGGAGTGAGCACTATGTAAATCGGTATCTTCACCCACTCATACACTTCGCGCAACTGGCGGTTTCGCGCATCGTTGCCACTATTCCACTTATACATCAGGCGCCATGGCTTTGAGGCATAGCGCTGAAGCCAATTCAGGAAGTAAAACGGCAGACTGATAAACCAATACACCTTATAGCCCACCACACTGATGAGCCCAGCACCCCATATTAGCAATTTGCGCACCAATGCCACCACCAGTGAGAGCAGCAATAAATTCCACGCCCAACCAAACAGCGTGCTAAGCAGGCCCTTACTGCTACCACTATGCACAGGCTCCACCTCGGGCTCCACCGGGCAATCATATTCAATATATTTTGGTGAGCAATATACGCTGCCACCGAGGTAAGCCACCTCTGCCCACCCGTTGTCGGCAAACGACAGCACCTTCAACCGGGCATTCTTTTCAGCAGAGGTCACCTTGGCATAACTTGTTCCCGGACCTTGGCGCAGATTGAGTTGCGTGGTAGTATAGAACCATGCTGGCAGACTTATGGTATCCTGAGCATAAGCCACCACACTGAGTGTCATAAATAAAATTACGATAATTCGTTTCGTCATATTCCTCTCACGCTTCCTGCGCATCAAATTCATCAAATTTGCCCGTGCTTGTGCTTTATAGGCAACATCACCACCACGGCAAAGCCATTGGTGTAATCCTTATCAGCATATATTATACCGCCCAGATTACGCAAAATCTCGCGGCTTATCGACAATCCCAATCCTGTGCCTGGCACAAACGGGTCGATCTTCTCGAATCGCTCAAACACTAGGCCCTGCTTTTCTACAGGCACACCGATGCCGGTATCTTCAACGCGCACCTCCACCATGTCGCCACGCAATTCCACCTCGGTCTTCACAAATCCCTCTTTGGTGAACTTATAGGCGTTGGAGTAGATATGGCCGAACACCTTAGCCAACTGCAAAGCATCGGTTTCTATCTCAATATACATCTGCGGCGAGTGTATTATTGTGCGCACCTCGCTCGCCGAATAGGCGGCAAGCGCATTGTCGAGTATCGCCATCAGGTCGCATTTGTCATAATTAAACACCACGCGCTGAGCATCAAGTCGCCCAAGGTCGAGGATATTATTGATAAGCACCATCAGCCAGTCGGAATTGGCGCGGATAATATCCACATACTCATTGCTTTCGTCCGACACTTCGGCATTTGCCACAAGCAGATTACTGAATCCCACTATGGCATTGAGCGGAGTGCGTATCTCATGGCTCATGCGCGAGAGGAACATCGACTTCATCCTACCATTGCTCCGGTGTCGCTCAAGCGCCCCGCGCAACACGCTCTGACGCTGCAAGAGCTCTGCCTCATCGGCACGCAGTCGCTGCTCCGAATTAAATAATCGCTTCTTGAGCAAACTACTTCGGCCCACATGCACAGCAAAAAGCACAAGTATCACGAGCGACACGATAAGCGCCGCCAACGACAGCTTAATCTTTTTCTGCTGGCGTTCGGCTTGATATTCCTTCTGCATGCGTTTAGCATATTGTTCATGGCAGATTTCCAGGAATTGACTGAACTCGTTGAGCATCGAGCGATTGTATGCCGTCTCAAGCGAGTCGTAGGCTTGCTCGAAACAGTCATACGCCATAGGATAGTTGTGCATACGCTCATATAGCGACGCCTTCTTGTAGCTCAGTTCATACGGTGTGCCTACCGCCGAACTATCGAGTTTCGACAACTGTCCTAACGCATCCTCATAGCGTTCATTCATAGTGAAATACTCGGCAATAGCGCTGGTGCTGCGGTCTTCCACAAACCAGTCCTCAATAGTTTCGCAGTTTTTCAGTTTTCCATAGAAATAGTCGGCAGCCACATGATTATTCTCATTCACTGCATCAATCAACGAATAGGCATAGAACAACTTCAGACAGCGATCATATAGCGAACCTTGGTCACGATCAATCTCCCTATAGCTGAACACTCTCTTCATCTCCTTAAGGTAACGCGAGAACACCTCCTTGTCGCCACTATCATAGCTGCACTCAAGTATCATGGTGAGCAACTGGAATCGGTAGGTGGCGCGCACATCCTGCTTCTTCAAGATTTCAAATCCTGCCACATAAGCGTCGATGGCTTGCTTATACACCTTTGCTTTCAGGTAGACGTCGCCAAGCATCTCATAGCACGTCACCTCGCCATCCTCGCTGTGCATCGCTTGCGCTTGCTTCTGCAGCTCAAGCGCTTTACCTAAGGCTTTCTCCACATTGCCTTTTTCAAGGTATGCCGAACATTCATAGTATTTTGTGTCGAAATAGTGCGAATAAGCCTTTGGGGTGATTTTCACACCATCTATCTTTTTTGCCCACACCATCACGCTGTCATAACTATCGAGATTGAAGTAATAACGGCAGATGTGCGAGATTGCCAACGAGCGGAACACGCGGTCTTCATCGGTGTTGCCGTGGGTCATTGAGTATAATTGCTTCAGATAATCCAATTCCGACGAGAATCCAAAGTCCATATCGGCAAGGCGTTCCAAGATGTGCATCTTCTCGGAATGGTCTTTTGAGTGTCGGAGCTGAACGAGCAACGAATCAGCACGACTTTCGCCATAGCACATCATCGCAGCAGCCATTATCACGGCTACCACCACACACGCCACTCTCTGCGCCATGCCAGTCAGTCTATGAGTTTTCATTCCGTCACCTCCTTTCCTTCAAACACCGCTTTCAGGTCCATCGGATGCTTAAACACAAACCGTGCACCTTCATGATAGGTCTTATCCACATAGAGGTTGCCGCCCAAATGACGGCTTATTGATTTGCAGATATACAAGCCAAGGCCAGAACCCTGCACATTGCTCGCCACGCGCTCAAATTTCTCAAAGATAGTGTCTTCCTTACCCGGTTCGATGCCGATGCCTGTGTCTTCTACGGCAAACGTCACCGTCTGGTCGTCAGCGGTTATCGACAGCAGCACATACCCCTTCTCAGTGAACTTCACCGCATTGCCAATCAAGTTGGTGAGCAATTGCTGCAAGCGGAATCGGTCAGTATCGAGCATCACAGTCTCCTCATCGCAATAGAATTTCATTTCCACGCCGTCTTTGAGCAACGCCGAGAGCGACAATTGCACCTGATGGCACAATGGCACCACATCCACCCGCTCAAGGTTGATGTCTGACCCAGTTTCCGACTGCTTATTGATAATGTCGTCTACAAGTTTCAGCATCAAGTCGCTGTTGGTGCGTATCAACGAAGTGTATTCTTGATTTTCGCTATTTTCGTCACCATCCAGAGCGGCAGTGAGCATTTCGCTGAATCCCACTATGGCATTGAGCGGGGTGCGTATCTCGTGGCTGATGTTTGCGATAAATTCGTTTTTCTTACGGTTGCTCTGCGATTCTTCGCTGATAGCCTCCACAAGGTGAGCATTGAGTTGCTCCACCTCTTTGCGCTTTTGCTGCAAGTCGGCGTTAAGCGCCTGCAGACGTTTATTCTTTCGCTTATTGCGATATAATATCACTACCAGGAAGATAATAGCCATCACCGACTCTATCAAAATCAATATCAACACCACATGCAGGGTCTTGGCATCGCGTAGGCGCTCATCGTCCATCTGAGTTTCTTCGCTAAACTGCTTCGACAATTGCCCATATTGATCCATCTCGCGCATCAAGTTCTTATTGAAATTCTCGCGGAGCACGTCCACTGATTTTCTCAGTGTTTGTGCGCCCTCTTTTGTGCGTCCGTTTTCGTCATACACTCTCGCGAGCATATACAGATATTGATGGTGATAGTGGTCTTTGCGCGACAGCAAGAAAGCCACATCTTTCTCCATTCGCTTCACATCGCCGTCGAGCATATTAATTGTGCATCGCATTATCACATATTGCACAAGCACATTCTTGGTAGGCACATAGCCGCAATCCCAGATGTTGCGCAGCGAATTGCGCAGTTTCTGCCAATCATCCTTAAACACACCGCACATCGAGTTGTTTAACTGTATGCTCCATCTGGCCTCATCACGGATTTCTTTGGAGGCTTGCTTATCATTATTCATTATTTTCTCCCACTGGTCGAGCCTCGCCAACACAGTGTCTACCTCACCCACCACCAGGCAATATAGCGCAGCGGAGTCGAATGCGGTGTTCACCATCGAAAGGTCGTCAGACTGCGAGAGCACAGGCAGGAAGTCATCCACCAACTTGGCGGCCATCTCATCATTACCCACAAACGAATATATCTGCGCTTCGAGCAACGAGCACACAGCCTTGCCAAAGGCACTGTTGGCTTCATTCACCTTCTTTCTCAACGTCTGTAGCAGATTCCATGCTCCACGCACATCATCGTTGATATACGTTGCCGAGATTTCGTAGCTTTGCGCAATCACCATGCAAGAGTCGTAGTCGGCAGTAGAATACTTGCGCATTTGGTTTACCCAATACTTCACGCCCTTGAGGTTTTCCTTATCATTGCATATTCGGCAAAGGGTGAGATAGCAGTCTTTAATAGCGCGCTCATCGTTTAGCGCTGTGGCAACCTTGAGCCTACGGTGCACAAATTTTTCCTCTTGCGGCATATTGAGCGATGTCGACGCCAACTGTGTGAGCAGTCGCGCACGTTCCTCCAGCGTAATATTTCCTTTCAGCTTTTTCTCCAGGCTATCTATAGTGCCTTGCTTTTTCTGACATTGTTGTTGATAGATTTGCTCAGGCGATAGCAAATCGGCCGCAACCCCTTTGCCATAGGCGTGCAGAAATCCCGTGGCACAAAACGCCACCAACATTATGTATGATAATATTCTTTTAAGGTCTATCATAAATACTTACCCAAGCCACTTTATTTTTACGGTCGCTATTTAGGTTTAAGGCGGCAAACAGCCATTGGCTAAAAGCACCTTCACGTTGCTAAATTAACAATTATTGTTGATATTTCCAAACCGACGCTTTGTTTTATCACATTATTATTTCAATATGTAACATATTGTATTACACGCTACTTTATTCAGCTTTTTTTCGCTACCTTTGCACCCGAATTTTTCAATAGACAAATGATGAGCGATAAAGTTAAAGGAAGCATCTACGGTATTGTTTCCGCTGTTAGCTACGGACTTAACCCACTCGGTGGACTACAACTCGGCGCTGATGGCGTGAACACACATACCATCTTATTTTCAAGATTTTCTCTGGCAATTGCATTGTTTGCCATTATGTTGTTGTTCCGTGCAGTTAAAGGCAATCCTTCGGGCTTGAAGGAGCGTCTGAAGCAACAATTTCTGCTTAGCCATTGCGCAAAGCATCGCACCCCGGTGAAGGAGGGCCTCGCATCGCGCATTTCGCACAACGCATGGGCGTTGGTCGCAATCCTTGGCGTGATGTTTGCAATCTCGGCGCTATCTCTATATTTCAGCTATCTCTATATGGATTCAGGCATTGCCTCAACCTTGCTATTTGTGTACCCAATCATTGTGGCACTGATCATGGCTGCCTTCTTCCACGAGCGCATCACCATCATCACCGTGGCATCACTCGCCCTGGCACTCTGCGGAATCGGCTTGCTCAACGATGGCGGTTCGTCGTCGAGCGGATTCAACGCTGTGGGCTGCACATTCGTGATGATTTCGGCTTTCGCTTATTCACTTTATATCGTGATACTTAACCGATGGAAGGTAAAAATCCCTACCATCATACTCAACATGTATGTGATGGCAATTTGTGCCGTGTGCATAGCGCTGCACTCTCTCACCGCACCCGAATTTCACTTGATGATTTTGCCATCGGCTCACGCTTTCGGCTACGCCATGATGCTTGCCATCGTGCCAACCATGATTTCACTGGTGACTATGACCCGTTCTATCGAACTTATCGGCTCTACCCCTACTGCCATCATGGGTTCGTTTGAGCCAATCACTGCCGTGGTGGTGGGCGTAACTATTTTCCACGAGGCATTCACATCAAACATCGCCATGGGCATACTGCTCATCATATTGGGCGTTGTGAGCATCATCTGCAGCCGATATATTTCAGCTGTCGCGCGCAAGCTGATTTCGCCTCTGCGACACATCCACCTCTTCTCTAAGTAAGCAAAACACATTCTATAACCTCAAGCCACTCGTGGCAATCCATTAAGGGCGTGCAGTGTCCAAATAGAAGTGCAACGAATTTCGGGGTAAAACTATGAAAAAC
>CAJLWM010000050.1 GCA_905210415.1 uncultured Prevotellaceae bacterium | reverse complement strand
CTAGAGCGCACCGCCAGCTGACTCGCTGCGCTCGCTAACAAGCGGATATTCAACGGCAAGCCTTGCTGTCTTGCCTTGACGAGCGGCTTCACCGCTCTTGCGGGTGTGTCACATTGTTGTTGGTTTGTTCGCACGCAGATTGCGCAGATTTTTTGATATGGTTGATGAGTATCATTTGCGTTTGGTGATGTGTGGAAAGAATCACTTGCGTGAAATTGATTACCAAAAATGTGCTGGCACCTTATAGGGCGGTGAAGCCGCTCGTCTGATAATAACCGCTTGCAAGGGAGCCGCTAGGCGAGTCTGCTGGCGGAAAACATACTATACCACTTGCGGCGAGCCGAAGGTTCGCGTGCTCGATGCTTGGGATATTTGCCAAACGCAGGACTATGGACGTGATATGGTTTTTGGCCTTTACTATTCGCGAAAAAATCGTTGCCAGTATGGTGGTTTTCAGCCTCTCCGAGGCTGGTTGGTGGTGGTATGCCTTACATCAAACAATTTTGCCTCGCTCCATATGTATAACCCAATTCGATCATTAGGGCTTGAATTGGGGTATAAAAAAGAGAATGTAACTGCGGTTACATTCTCTTTGTGGATGGTGCCCAGAACAGGACTCGAACCTGCACGTCTCTCAACACTCGCACCTGAAACGAGCGCGTCTACCATTCCGCCACCTGGGCTTTAGCGAATGCAAAATTAATAAATAATTTTTAAAATGAGCAATAATTCACGAAGTTTATTGCGCTACGGCGTTTAACCCCAAATCGGTCATTAGGCCGTAGATGTGAAAATTTTAATACTACTTGGTGTCTTTCGGCTTTTATAAGGCATCTTTTGCTTGTTTTTAACTCGCAATAGCTTGCTATTACTCATTAAAAAAGCAACCAAAATCTGCACTTCTAAAACTCCGAAATCCTACCAAGCCCTAATGCCCGAATTGGGTTAAAGGGCAAATAAAAAGGGATTGCAATGCTTGGCATGCAATCCCGTGTGCATTTATAGGGTGTTGTGGTTTAATGGCGTTTGCGGTGGAATAGGCGAAGCTTTTTCTTGGTTTCTTCTTCGCCGTAACCGTAGCCATAACCATATCCGTATCCATATCCATAACCGTAGCCGTAACCATAGCCGTAGGCGTAGCGTTTTGCGTCGGCCTTCACGTCGCCGAGCAGGATGGTCATGTTCTTTATCTTTTCGCTGTGATACATCTTCTCGAGGTCTTCGAGGTAGCGCTTGTCGATCTTGGCATCACGAATTACGTAGATAGTGAGGTCGGCATAGCGGTTGATAAGCGACGCGTCGGCAACAAGTGCATAAGGCACGGTGTCGAGGATGATATAGTCGTAGCGCTTCTTCATCGTCTCAAGCAATTCCTTCAGACGCTCGCCCATAATCAGGCTTGTAGGGTTTGGAGGAATCACACCCAGTGGGATGATGTCGAGGTTCTTGTTGTTTTCAGAGGTGTAAATCATCGTATCTACGTTTTCGAGGCGGCCAGAGAGATAAGAGCTGAGGCCGTGAGTGATATCGTGGATGCCAAAGTATTTAGAGAACGTACCTTTGCGCATGTCCATGTCGATGGCGAGCACACGTTTGCCATTGATAGCGCAAGTGAGCGCAAGGTTGGCGGCGTTGAAGCTCTTACCCTCGCCAGCCATAGTAGAGGTGAACTGAATGATGTAGCCCTCGCCAGCTTTTTTAGGGAGCACATAGTCGAGGTTGCCGCGGATAATGCGGAATGCCTCGGTGATGCGGTCGGTGCCCGTTTCGGTGACGATAAGTTCCTCGTCTTTTTGGTCTTTGCGTTTGCTTGGTATTTCGCCAAGGAGCGGTATGTCGCAGTTGTTCTCCACGTCGTAGCGGCTGTGGATGAGGGTGTCGAGCGAGTAGATCCAGAATATCAGGAATATCACCACAGCAGGGATTATAAATCCGATGATAAGGCCGAAGAATAGAATCTGTTGCTCCATAGGCGAGATGAGCCAACCGCTGGTGGCGCTTTCAAGCACCTTGGCGTTTGGTTCGGTGACAGCCACCTGCAGCGCATTCTCTTCACGCTTGTTGAGCAGATAGAGGTAGAGTTGCTCCTTGATTTTCTGTTGACGTGTGATGTCGGTGATTTCTTTTTCTTGTGTAGGCACTGTAGACATCATGCTGCTTGCCTTGATGCCTTGGCTGCGCACTTGCGATTGCTTGATGCGCAGGGTGCTGATGAATCCGTCGATAGAGCGGATGAGGTTGGCGCGAAGGGCGCGCATCTGCTTGTCGAGGTCGGCCATCACAGGGTTGTCCTTACCAGTAGTAGCCGAGAGTTTCTGATAGTTGAGGCAGAGCTGGTTGTATTGGTCAATCAATCCGTTGATGCCGATGTCAGAAATGCCCGAGTTGGAAGGTATAAGATCGTGAAGCTGTGAGCGGCTGATGAAGTCGCGCACATAGTTCACCAAAGAGATTTGCATATCCACGTTGGCGAGGTCGCTCTGCGAAGTGGAGCTTTGTTGTGTATAAGCTTCGGCAGCCGACTCAATGGTAGGGTATCTATTGATAATCTTCAGGTGCTCGATTTGAGAGTCGATGCCGCCAAGGTCTTTCGACAGCGCGCTGATGCGGTCTACGATAAACGACTCGGTGTTGCGAGCCACGCGGTTTTTGTCGTCGATGGTGTATTGGTTGTAAGCCGCGATAAGCGCATTGAGAGTGGTGGCGCTAAGGTCGGGGTTCTGTGTGATGAGTGTGAGGCGCAATACATTGGCGTCTTTTTGGTCCTTCACGATATTGAGTCCGCCAATCAGTTGCGAAGCGGTGCTGTGCACGGTAGATACAGTGGCAAACAGTTCGTTATCGTCGTAGTCGTCGCTAAAGTTCGGTCCCTTGGTGATGGCAATAGGGCCGAAGTCGGTATTCACCTTGCTGCCGAAGCTTGCGCGCTTCCAGCGGCCGTCTTTGCCGCCAGCGATGCGGAAATCGATTTCCTTATCGTTGTGGGTGCGGAAGTGGATGGTGAATGGCGTGGTGACCTCTTTGAGCGGAGTGAATATCACAGGCGTGGTGTAATAGATGTTCACATCGCGCAGATACATTCGGCAGAAGTAATTCACATTGAGGTTGAGCTTGCTCACCACCTCGTCCATGATGGTTGATGATTTCAGCACATATATCTCATTGGTCAATGAGCGGCGATTGCGCGACGAAGAGAGGTCTTTTAGTACCTGTGCTTCGCCCGAAGCCTCGTCGACGTTGGTCTTGATGAGGATTAATGCCGAAGCCGAATACTGCTGAGGGCGTGATTTACCGTAGAGATAGGCAAGGCAACCCACGATGAGTACCGAAAGCACAAACCAATACCAGTTGTGAAGGCATGCGGTGAAGTAACTTCTGATTGATATAGCACTGCGACTATCTTTTTTCGCTCTCGATTTTTTTTCTTCTGAACGTTCTACCATAGTATGGTGATATGATTTTTTGAAAAATTATCAAATAGTATTTCTTGGCGGAAAAACTGTTTGTGTAAAGTAAAATTTATGTGTCTCCATAATGCACAGAGGCTATCAATGCGGCTGTTGCTGAAGTGATAGTAGCTATGCGTTGTACTGTCTACAAAGTTAAGAAAAATATTTGCTTATGTGAGAGTTTTTTCGATGTTTTTCTTCGATTAACGGACACTATTTTCTGTGAATACGGTGCCGCCGATATCCTTTCCTGCGGCTTGGCTCAGGTGTGCCAGAAATTCCGATTTGCGTTTGGGCGAAACCAGCACAGTCTGCTTGCCGAATCTCAATTCTATTCTGTCGAGCGACGCAGCCGGGGCAGAGAGGATGCTGCGACTGGCGCGCACCGATGTGATTTTGCGTAAGTCATATCGCTCTTTGCCCAATCCGCAGCAGTTCACCTCAAGCCAATTGTCGGTGATTTGGTATTTTATTCCAAACAATACGCAGGTCTCTAACGCAATTATGGCTGCGAAGATTGCCGCTATCGCCAGATTTGCACCGTCAGTCAGACAGGGCAACATTGATAATGCAGTGACACCATATACCACTGCCACCAACCATAAATCAACTTTTGAACGATAGACCATTTAGATAATTCTCGTTTTATGATACATCAATTTATGCAAAGATAATGAAAATCACAGATGTGTAGGCTATTGATTAATAGCGGAAAAATGCGTAACTTAGCAAAATATTTGTAGAGAAGCGCGGCTTGCGCTGCAGCGAAGCGGTATTTCCTGTGAGCGTCTGCGCAATATAATATTTTGAATATTAATGGCTAATGAAAAATTGATACGCGTTGGCATCACCCAAGGGGATACCAACGGCATAGGTTATGAGGTGATATTGAAGGCCCTTCAGAACCCACAAATGACAGAAATGTTTACGCCTGTTGTGTATGGCTCGGCAAAAACAGCGAGTTATCATAGAAAAGCACTTGATTTACAGCCAGTGGCGATGAACGTGGTGCGAAACAGCAGCGACATTAAGGACGGAGTGAACAATCTCGTGGAAGTGTCGAACGACGAAGTGAAAGTGGAGCTCGGAGTGAGCAGTGAGGCTGCCGGTGAAGCGGCATTTCAAGCGCTTGAAAGAGCGGTGACCGACCTCAAGCAAGGTTTTATAGATGTGCTTGTGACAGCGCCAATCAACAAAAAGAGCATCCAAAGCGATCATTTCACATTCCCCGGACACACAGAATATCTTGAAGCAAGCATAGGCGACGGCGATAAGGCCCTGATGGTGCTGTTCTGCGAAAACATACGCGTGGCATTGGTCACTACCCATGTGCCTGTGACAAACATTGCTGAACATATCACCAAGGAAGCTGTGCTTGAAAAGTTGTATGCATTCAATCAATCGTTGAAATATGATTTCGGCATCGTTCGCCCACGCATTGCGGTGCTTGCCTTGAATCCTCATGCTGGCGACGGCGGTCTGCTCGGCAAGGAAGAGCAAGAGGTGATAATCCCAGCAATCAACGAGGCTGTGGAAAACAAGGTGGTGGCATTTGGCCCATATGCAGCCGACGGATTTTTCGGCAACGAGCAATATCGTCACTTCGATGGCGTGCTGGCTATGTATCACGACCAAGGTTTGGCTCCATTTAAGACCATCGCTATGGAAAACGGCGTGAACTTCACAGCCGGACTGCAATATGTGCGCACCAGCCCTGACCACGGTACTGGTTACGACATCGCCGGCAAGAACGAAGCTAATGAGCAAAGCATGCGTCAAGCCATCTACGCTGCGATTGACATCTACCGCAACCGTTGCAACTACGATGAGGCTACGCAAAATCCTTTGCGACGTCTGTATTTCGACAAGAGCGGCGACAAGGAAGTTCTCGACCTCACCAAGGTGGAGGAAGAGTAATTTAAACACGAGATTATTTAACCCCGACTTTAACCAATAAAAAATTCCGAAACTATGAATTATGCGATTATTGCTGCTGGCGAAGGTAGCCGTTTGGCGCAAGAAGGCGTAAAGAAACCAAAACCATTGGTGGAACTATGTGGTGAGCCAATGATTGGTCGCCTGATAAACATATTTGTGCGCTGCAACGCAGAGAGCGTGAGTGTGATTGTGAACGAGGAAATGACAGAGGTGCAGAATTATCTGCAAGAGCTCAAAGCCACATTGCCTGTTCCGCTTAACATCGTTGTGAAATCCACTCCAAGTTCGATGCACAGCTTTTATGAGTTAACACGCGTGATGAAGCCAGGCAAATTCTGCTTGACTACCGTGGATACGATATTCAAAGAGCCTGATTTTGCTAAATATGTGGCAGCTTTTGAGGCCGACAGCGAGCACGATGGCATGATGGCGGTGACTCCGTTTATCGAAGACGAAAAGCCATTGTATGTCGACGTTGACGAGAATATGGAAGTACGCACTTTCCGCGACGAGGCTTACGAGGGCGCAAAATATATCTCTGGAGGCGTGTATTCGCTCACCGATGCGTCGTGGGCAGTGCTGAAAAACTGCATCGACACAGGTGTGTCGCGTATGCGCAATTTCCAACGTGCCTTGGTGGCAAACGGCTTGAAGCTGAAAGCCTACTCAATAGATAAGATTATTGATGTGGACCATGCTGGAGATATTGAGGTGGCTGAAAAGTTTATCAGCGAACCATAAGCGAGAACTGAGAATAAGAATCGTATAGCAATAATAAAAAGTGTATATTTTTTGAACTATGGCTGAAATAACAATAGCAGGTATTATGCGTGCTGGGGCGTATTCGCCTAACCATATTGGCAACGATACTGCAATCTTCAATGCTGCTGCCGACCAATTGCGTAAGCGCGGATGCATAGTGAATGTGTATAGCGAAGACCAATTCAACAGTGATGGCGTGGAAGAGCGTGTGATAATAAACATGTGCCGCGAGCAGGCGTCGATCGCCCGTTTGCAGCGTTATGAAGATGAGGGTCGACTGGTGATAAACTCAGGCTACGGCATTGAGAATTGCACCCGTGAGCGCATGACTCGCATCTTGATTGGCAACGATATTCCATATCCAGAGAGTCTGATAGTGAATACCGACGAGGCCGTGAAGGGCTTGATGAAAAAATATGGTTTCCAAAGCTGCTGGATTAAGCGTGGCGATTTTCATGCTATGCACAAAGAGGACGTGAGCTATGTGCGTCACCCAGAGGAAGCTCAAGAGGTGCTTCAAGAATATTTCTATCGCGGCATTAAGCGCGCGGTGATTAACAAGCACTTGCCTGGCGACCTTATCAAATTTTATGGCGTGAAGGATCAATCATTCTTCCATTGGTTCTACCCATATGATGAGGGTCATAGCAAGTATGGAGCAGAGGCTATCAATGGCAAGTCGAAGGGATTTCATTTCGACATCGAGAAGATGAAGGAAATCTGCCAACGCGCTGCCGAAGAACTCAATGTGGTGGTATATGGTGGCGATTGCATCGTAGACAAGGATGGCTATATGCGCATTATTGACTTCAACGACTGGCCAAGCTTTGCGCCATGCCGCAACGAAGCCGCTCCATTCATCGCCAAAGCCATTATCGCTGCTGTGAAGAAGCACATCGAGGAAAATCCTTGATTTTGTGTCGTATAAGCACATCGCAGAGATGTGTAATGGGCTCATTGTCGCTGTTTGTAGCAAGTGATATGAGACAAATTATTAAGAAAAAAGAAAAAATACATGCGAAGTTTTAAAGAATTTAAGGAGGCTTATAAAGGCTCTCTGAAATCAATGGATACAGAGGAGACTATCGACCTATTGTTTTACCGTCCGATAGGATTTTTCTGGGCGTTGTTGGCTGCTAAACTGGGCATTACACCAAATGTGATAACTATCGCCTCGATATTCCTCGGTGTGGCTGGCGGTCTGCTGTTTTACCCATACGAGACCAATCAGATGTGGCTCAACTTTGTGGGTATGCTTTTGCTCGTGTGGGCAAACTCGTTTGACAGCGCCGATGGCCAATTGGCTCGTATGACCAAGCAATATTCACGCTTGGGCAGAATCCTCGATGGTATGAGCGGTGACTTCTGGTTTATAGCCATATATTTCACACTCGTGTTCCGCGTGATAGATTCGAGCGCTTTCTTTATGGAAAATCAATGGGCTATTTGGGCGCTTGCCATCACTGCCGGATTGAGCCATACCAAACAAGCTGCTTCGGCCGACTATTATCGCCAGTTCCACTTGTTCTTCCTTAAGGGCGAGGAGGGTAGCGAACTCGATAGCACTGAGCAACTCGACCGCGACAACGCTGGCCTCACTTGGAAGTCTCCAATGAAGAAACTCGTGGCAATGACCTATCGCAACTACACTGCACAGCAAGAGGCTTGCACACCAAATATGCAACGTCTGCGCAAGGCATTGAAGGAGCGCTATGGCACAGCTGCAGCGATTCCACAATCGTTCCGCGACGCATTCCGCGCTAAGAGCAAGCCGCTGATGAAGTACACCAATATGCTTTCGTTCAACACTCGCGTGATAGCATTGTTCGTGTCTATCATCGTGCGTATGCCATGGCTCTATTTCGCGTTTGAATTGGTAGTGCTCAATGCTATGCTCGTGTATATGATCTGCAAGCACGAACGCTTCTGCAAGAAATTTACCGAAGAGCTTAAGGCTGGTGAATATCAAGCATAAAAACAGGAAACACTATGATAAAAGGTATTATATTTGACTACGGTGGCACTATCGATAGCCGAGGTGTGCATTGGAGCGAGATTATTTGGGATGGCTACCAAGAGGCTGGCGTGCCAGTATCGAAGGAGCAATTCCGTGACAGTTATGTGATGGCAGAGCGCGAACTTGCCAAAGTGCGCCACATCTTGCCACACCACAATTTTTACGACTTGTTGCTCATAAAGATGCGCATCGAACTTGGCGACCTTGTGGCTCGAGGTATTCTTGCCGCTGATTTCGCTATTGAGGCTAATGCCGAGAAGATAGCACGCTATTGCTATGAGGCTGCAAAGGGTAGCATCGAGGAAGCGCGTCCAACGCTTGAGGCTCTGCATGCTCGTTATCCAATGGTGCTTGTGAGCAATTTCTATGGCAACGTGGAGAGCGTGCTCACCGACTTTGATGTGCGCCGCTACTTCGGCACAATCGTGGAGAGTGCTGTGGTGGGCGTTCGCAAACCCGACCCAAAGATATTCGCGCTTGGCGTTGAGGCTTTGGGCTTGAAGCCAGAAGAGGTGCTTGTGGTGGGCGACAGCTATCGCAAGGATATTGTGCCAGCCGAATCGCTTGGCTGCAAGGTGCAATGGCTAAAAGGTAAGGGCTGGACTGCCGACGAAGATGCACAGATGCACCCATGCATCATTAGCCGTCTGAGCGACATCCTCACCGACGGAATACTCGATTAGAGATATTTATAAAATCAACCGCAGCGTGTGCATAAGCTACAGCGCTGCGGTTGATTGTTTTTATCCCAATCTGGCATTAGAGCTTAGGGAAATTTTTCATATTTACGTTCTAACGACCGAATTGGATTTATGTTAGAGCGTTACTTCTTGTTTTTGCCGGCGAGCATGCCGCAAGCGGCGAAGATGTCCTCGCCACGGCTGCGACGAATGGTGCAAATTATGCCACGCGAATTGAGATAGTCGCGGAAGCGAACCATACGCTCCTCGTCAGAGGTCTTGAGGTTGACGCCCGGAATGGCGTGGAAGCGGATGAGATTGACGCGAATCGGTTGGCGATCGATGAGTTGCTCAAGCGCTTGTGCATGTTCCATATCGTCGTTGAGGCCGTTGAACATGATGTATTCGAGCGACAGACGGCGTTGGTGAGCGAAATCGTAATTGCTAAGCATGCGCATCACCTTATTGATAGGATAGGCGTTTTCTACTGGCATAAGACTTGCGCGCTCGGCATGATATGGCGAGTGTACGCTTATGGCGATATGCACGTTGGTTTGCTCCACGAGTTGGGTGAGCTCTCTGATTTTACCGATTGACGACACTGTGATGCGTTTCGGGCTCCAAGCCAATCCCCAAGGAGCAGTCATCACCTCGATGGCTTGCATCACCTCTTGCAGGTTGTCCATCGGTTCGCCCATGCCCATAAACACCACGTTGGTGAGCGATTCGCTTTCGGGCACGCTCAGCACTTGGTTGATGATCTGATTGGCGGTGAGATTGCCGTGATATCCTTGCTTGCCAGTCATGCAGAAGTGGCAATTCATGCGGCAACCCTTTTGACTGGAGATGCACAGGGTGGCGCGGTCGTCATCGGGGATATATACGCTCTCCACTGCTTGGCCGTCGCCAACGCCGAAAAGATATTTTGCGGTGCCGTCTACGCTACGTTGCTCCTTGATAGGGGCTTTCAAGCCAAGCGAATAGGCGTCTTGCAGACGTGCGCGGTTGGCTTTAGAGATATTGTTCATCTCATCGAACGATTTGGCACGATGCACATATATCCATTCAGCCAATTGCTTGGCGGTGAATCGAGGCATGCCGAGTTGCGCAACCACTTGCTGGAGTTGGCTGAGCGACATTCCCACGAGGGGAGTTTTATTTGTAGTTGTGATAGATTCTTCCATAGTAGCACAAAAATAATCATTTTATGTGAAATAATCCCACCGTTTAGTCAATAAATATGTGAATACGGGCCGTGGAGATGTGAGAGAAAACCTGCGATGTAAAGAGCCGAGCCGAGAGTGCAGATTTGTGATAATTGACGAAAAATGAGTATTTTTGCAGTTTGAAACAATAAAGAATATATGGAGAAGGACAGATTGATATTTATAAGCAACGACGATGGATATTTTGCTAAGGGATTGAGGAAACTCATTGAGGTGGCTTGCCAATACGGTTATGTGTATGCCGTGGCGCCTGCCGAGCATCAGAGTGGAAAATCGTCGAGCATCACCATAGACCAGCCACTGCGTGCCTACACGGTGGAGAAAACCGACCGTTACACGCTTATTAAGGTGAACGGCACGCCAACAGATTGCGCAAAATTGTCGTTTAACTGCTTGCTGCCTCGTCGCCCCGACATTGTGCTGTCGGGCATCAACCATGGCTACAATGCAGGCAATAGCGTGATATATTCGGGCACCATGGGTGTGGTGTTTGAGGGATTGTTTCAAGACATACCGTCGGTGGGTTTCTCTTATAGCGAATTTAGTGAAGATGCCGATTTCAGTGCCTGTGTGCCAGTGATGAAGAGCGTGATAGAATATGTGCTTGCCAACGGATTGCCTCATGGTGTGGGCTTAAACGTAAACATACCTAAAGTGGAAGGTGGCGTGAAGGGCTTGAAGATAACAAGCGCAGCCAGCGGACGCTGGGTGGAAGAGTTTGAAAAGCGTGTCGATCCATTTGGTAGAGATTATTATTGGATTACCGGACGTTTTGAAAACACCGATGCCGATAATCCTAATGCCGACCTATATCAGTTGCAACGAGGCTTTGCAAGCATCACGCCTTGTGCTGCCGAGCAGACCCATCAGCCCACCATCCAGTTGCTACGCGAAAAGATGCGGGCTGGAAAGTTGATTTTAAAGTGAATTTGAGCGTCTTCAGTGGCTTTAAGGATTCAAACCGAGCAAGATAGACCAACTTTGAGGTGTAATTAACACGGCAATGCTTGTAATTATCTCCCTCATTTGCACTATCTTTGCAAAATAATTACAAAAATAAGATTTAGATATACCAAAATAAAAAATGGAGAGAAGAGTAAGAGTTAGATTTGCACCATCGCCAACAGGCGCGTTGCACATTGGCGGTGTGCGCACTGCATTATACAACTATTTGTTTGCTCGCCAAAATGGCGGCGATATGATTTTGCGTATCGAGGATACCGATTCTACACGTTTTGTGCCTGGTGCTGAGGATTATATCAATGAAGCATTGGCATGGCTTGGCATCGGCATCGATGAGGGCGTGCGCGAAGGTGGCAACTACGGACCATATAAGCAAAGCGAACGCCGCGAAATCTATCGCAAGCACGTAGACCAATTGCTCGAGTCGGGCAATGCCTACATAGCATTCGATACGCCAGAGGAATTGAACGCTAAGCGTGCCGAGGTGGCAAACTTCCAATATGATGCTTCTACTCGTGGCTCTATGCGCAACTCACTATCGTTGCCTGCCGATGAGGTAAAAGCTTTGATCGACGCTGGCACTCCTTACGTGGTGCGCTTTAAAATTGAACCAAACCGCGATGTAGTGGTTGACGACCTTATCCGCGGCAAGGTGACTATCAATTCTTCGATTCTTGACGATAAGGTGCTTTATAAGAGTGCCGACCAATTGCCTACCTACCACTTGGCTAATATCGTAGACGACCACTTGATGGAAGTGAGCCATGTGATACGCGGTGAGGAATGGTTGCCAAGTGCACCATTGCACGTGCTTCTTTATGAGGCATTTGGCTGGGCCGATACTATGCCTCAATTCGTACACTTGCCATTGTTGCTCAAACCTACAGGTAAGGGCAAGTTGAGCAAGCGCGACGGTAAGAAACTTGGTTTCCCTGTGTTCCCACTTGAGTGGCACGATAAGGGTGAAGAAGGCGAGGAAGTATGGGACGGTTTCCGTGAAACTGGTTTCCTTCCTGAAGCACTTGTCAATTTCGTGGCATTGCTCGGCTGGAATCCTGGTGACGACCGCGAAATCCTTTCGATGGACGACTTAATCAAGGACTTCTCGTTTGCTCACTGCTCGAAGAGCGGCGCACGCTTCGACTTCGACAAGGCAAAATGGTTTAACCACGAATACCTTATCAATAAGCCAGATGCAGAATTGGCTGAGATGTTTAAGCCAGTGCTGAAAGAACACGGCATTGACGTGGCATCATATAGCAATGACTTCCTTGCTCACGTGGTGAGCCTTGTGAAGGGCCGTATCACTTTCGTTAAGGACCTTTGGGATCAAGCACGCTTCTTCTTTGTGGCTCCTGATGCTTATGCCGAGAAGGACGTTAAGAAGCGTTGGAAGGAAGATACTCCACAAATAATGAAGGAACTCATTGAGGTGCTTCGTGGCATTGATGATTTCTCTTCAAAGCCATCTGAAGACATCGTGCTCGGTTGGATTACTGATCACGGCTATCACATGGGCAACGTGATGAATGCGTTCCGCCTTGTGGTGGTGGGTGAATGCAAGGGTCCACACATGTTTGATATCACCGAACTTCTTGGTAAAGAAGAAACTATAGCTCGCATCGAAAAGGGTCTGGAAAGAATCTCGACTGCAAATGCGTAAGTTTTCGCTAATATTATTGGCATTTTGTTTTGCCCTTGCCAGCGGCATGGCTCAGCAACTCACGTGGAGCGTGGATTTCTCAAGCGTGCTCGACAACCGCGAGGGCGACTCATCAAACGACCAGACTATATTCTTCACACGCTTGGCGCCTGAGATTGGCGTGGTTTTGCCTGGCGGCGAGCATCGTATAAGCGGCGGCGTGGTGTGGAATCAGCCTGTGGGCAACGGTTGGCACGACTATAAGTTGTGCCCAACGTTGTATTACCGTTACAGCAAAGACGCTTGGCGTGTGAACTTCGGTATGTTCTCGCGCAACTATCTGATGGAGCAAGCACCAAAATACTTGTGGAGCGACTCTATTGCCTATCAGCAGCCCAATGTGCGTGGCGTGCTGATGCAATATGTGAAGCCACGCGGCTATGTGGAGTTGATGCTTGATTGGCGACAGTTGCAGAGCGAGACACAGCGTGAGGCGTTTAACGCGTGCCTTAACACCCGATATGCCTTTGGCGAACGTGGCGTGCTGCAGATAGGCGAACGCTTGCAATACAACCACTTGGCTAAGCAGAAGAATGCTCCTGAAGACCAGGGCGTGAACGATGATTTTATGTTCAACCCATGGGTGGGCTTGGATTTGAGCAAAGCCACTTCGCTTGATAGCCTTAGCCTAAGGGCTGGAGCGGTGGTGTCGATGCAGCGATGCCGCGCCGACGGCGAAGGTTGGCGCAATGCTGCTGGTGTGCTTGTTGAGGCAGGTGCGCAGTGGCGCTGGCTTGGCGTGAGAGAGACGTTTTATGCAGGTGGCAATCTGATGCCGCTGTATATTAAATATGGCGCGGAATTAAATATGGGATCTCCATATTATCAGGCAAAGACATATAGTCGCACCGATGTGTATGCACATATCGTGAGCAACCGTTATGTGGATTTTGAGGCTGCCGTCAATGTGCATGTCACTAAAGACATCGTTGCGTTGTGGCAACAGTTGTCGTTGAGGGTATATATCGACCAAAGCCTGTTTAAATCGGGCGAGAAAGCCGCAAAGTGCCATAAATTGTGTAATATGTATTAATGTTGCAATGAACTTTATCTATAATTTGGCCATATCTGCCTATAGCCTTGGAGCAAAAATTGCTTCGAAGAACAATGAGAAGATAGGTAAGATGATAGCGGGGCAGGCGCGTACGTTTGCCGTGCTCAAGGAGCATTGTGCCGAGATGGCTGGCTGCATCTGGATTCATTCCGCCTCGTTGGGCGAGTTTGAACAGGGCCGTCCGCTCATTGAGCGCATTCGCCATGAGCAACCCGATGCCAAGATTTTGCTCACCTTCTTTTCTCCATCGGGCTATGAGGTGCGCAAAGGCTATAAGGGTGCCGACTTGGTGTGCTATTTGCCATTTGATACGCCTCACAATGTGAGCCGATTTCTTGATTTGGCGAAGCCTCGTATGGCTGTGTTTGTAAAATATGAATTTTGGGGCAACTACTTGCATCAACTCAAGAAGCGAGGTGTGCCCACATATATAATATCATCGATTTTCCGTAGAGGACAGAGTTTCTTCAGACCATGGGGCGGCATATTTCGTGGCATGTTGCGCTGTTTCACACACATCTTCGTTCAAGACGAAAACTCACGTGCTTTGCTTGCTGGCATAGGTGTGAACAATGTCACTGTGGCTGGCGATACCCGTTTTGACCGCGTGACCGACATATTGGCATCGAATAAGCATTTCGAAGTCTTAGACAGTTTTGTGGCTGGCGACAACCGCCCGATGCTGATGATGGGCAGCTCGTGGCAGCCCGATGAGGATATCGTGATACCATACTTCAACGAGCATCCTGAGATGAAGTTGGTGATTGCTCCGCACGAGTTCGACGAGGCTCGTTTGGCTGAGATGATGAGCAAAATCAAGCGTCCTGTGGTGCGATATACGCAGATAGCCGAAGCCGCAGAGGCTGCGAAATATGATTGCTTGATAATAGACTGCTTCGGTATCCTTTCGTCGTGCTACGCCTATGCACAGGCTGCCTATATCGGCGGCGGATTTGGCGTGGGTATTCACAACCTTAATGAGGCTGCGGTGTATGGCATTCCGGTGATATTCGGACCGAATTACCACAAGTTTAAGGAAGCCATCGATTTGATAGCCTGCAAGGGCGGATTCACGATAAACAGCGCGGCTGACTTTAACGATGTGTTTGGCCGAATGCTTGGCGATGCCGATTATTTGAGCCATAGCGGAAAGTGTGCAGGCGACTATATAAAGAGCAAACTTGGCGCTACGCAGACCATTTATAAGAGGATTTTCGTTTAATCAGGCTCCGAAAAGTATATAAGGAAAATGACGAGGCCCGCACTGTGCGAGCCTCGTCGTTTGTATATACCATCCGCAGGAAGGCTTTACAGAACAGCATTTGTTGATTTTGCGATTTATACTTGGGTACTTTTGCAAGTTTTGTTGATTTTGCGATTTATACTTGGGTACTTTTGCAAGTTTTGTTGATTTTACGATTTATACTTGGGTACTTTTGCAAGTTTTTCTTGGTGAATCTATTGTTGGCGCTGTTGGACTTTTGCGCTTATAACTATGTGCAGTATTAGGCTTTCATCCGGTTTTTCCCGGTTGTCTTTGGGCGTTTCTAACCAGGGACATTCAGTAAATGTCCCCAAAAATAAGATGGCATATGAAGTGATTATGGT
>CAJLWM010000049.1 GCA_905210415.1 uncultured Prevotellaceae bacterium | reverse complement strand
TCCCTACCAGCTGCGGTTATCCAACGCGGAATGCGGCTTCACCGCTCTCGCAGATGTCATCGCATAGTCTGTCCCTACTCGCTGCGGTTATCCAACGAGAAAAATATACTAATCAGCTCATCCTCGTTGGCAACACGCTCTCGCGCCACGAATGGGGGAATTATGGGCGGTTGTCTTGTTAAAAAATATGAGATTCTTTCGGGTTGATTCTATTTTAGTTATCTTTGTAAATTATTTAATATGAAATATTGTATATGATAAGAAAGTCATTGAACTCTTTTGGAAAATACTGCATCTTTATTTGGCGATGCTTCAGCACTCCCGACAAGTGGAGAGAGTTTTTCAGAAGATACATACAAGAGATATTGCGTTTAGGAATCGACTCAATACCATTGGTGCTAATTGTGTCGGTGTTTATCGGTGCCGTGTGTACGATACAGATGAAGCTGAACATTTCATCGCCGTTGTTGCCTAAGTATGCCATTGGCCTCACCACGCGCGAGATAATCCTATTGGAGTTTTCGTCGTCGATATTATGTTTGATATTGTCGGGCAAGGTGGGCAGTAACATAGCCTCAGAGATAGGCACGATGCGAGTGACCGAGCAGATTGATGCCTTAGAGATAATGGGTATCAACTCAGCCAACTTCTTGGTGTTGCCAAAGATAATGGCATTTGTGTCGTATATCCCTGTTCTTGTGGTGTTTTGTATGGTCACAAGTCTGTTTGGCGGCTACTTGATATGTGTGGTCACGGGCATGGTGTCGGTAGACGTGTATGTCTACGGACTGCAGACCATGTTTAATGAGTGGTATGTGTGGTATGCGCTGATAAAGTCGCTCTTCTTTGCGTTTATCATCAGCAGTGTGGCATCGTTCTACGGCTACCATGTGGAAGGCGGCGCGCTGCAGGTGGGCACGGCAAGCACCCACGCAGTGGTCACCAGCAGTATCTTGATTTTGTTAATGGACGTGGTATGCACCAAAGTAATGTTGCAGTAAAGAGATGATAGAAGTAAAGAATATACGCAAGGCCTTTGATGGCATGACAATATTGCATGGCATAGATGCCGTGTTTCACGATGGCAAGACCAATCTGATTATAGGTCAGAGCGGTTCGGGTAAGACGGTGTTGATGAAGAGCCTTGTGGGGCTGCACACCCCCGACGAAGGCGAGATACTATATGACGGGCGAGACCTACTGAAGATGGACACCAAGCAGCGCAAGGAGTTGCGCAAGGAGATAGGTATGCTGTTTCAAGGCTCGGCGCTCTTCGACAGCGAGACCGTGCTCGGCAATGTGATGTTTCCGCTGAAGATGTTTTCCGACATGAGCTATGAGGAGCAGCTTGAGCGCGCGCATTTCTGCATCAATCGTGTGAACCTGAAGAATGCCGACGACAAATATCCATCGGAAATCAGTGGCGGTATGCAGAAGCGTGTGGCAATCGCGCGAGCCATAGCCCTGAATCCCCGATACCTATTCTGCGACGAACCAAACTCGGGACTCGACCCAAAGACCTCGATACTTATCGACGAGTTGCTTAGCGACATCACCCACGAGTATGGCATCACCACAGTGATCAATACCCACGACATGAACTCGGTGCTTGGCATCGGCGAAAACATTATTTTCTTAAACAAGGGTCATCTCGACTGGAATGGCAATAAGGATGAAGTGTATGACAGCGACAACGAGACGCTCAACGACTTCGTGTTTGCCAACGACCTATTTAAGAAGGTGAAGAAATACGTGTGCATGACAAACGACAAATAAACTAACAGAACACAACAAATAGCGATAGTTTGATAAAGTGGAACAAAAACTCAACATAGCCATTCTGGGCAGCACGGGGTCGATAGGGCGACAGACGCTCGACATCATAGAGGAATACCCCGACCGATTTAATGCCTATTTGCTGACAGCCAATTCGAGCGTGGATATGCTTGTGGCACAAGCCAAGAAGTATAATCCCCGCTATGTGATAATAGCCAATGAGGCGCATTACGAGGCAGTGCGTACCGCACTTGATGGCACCGACACCCAAGTGCTGGCTGGTGCAAAAGCCATCTGCGACGCCATGAGCGACCCGGCGATTGACACCGTGGTGACTGCTATGGTGGGATATGCTGGCTTGGCGCCGACCATCAATGCCATTAAGCATGGCAAAAACATCGCTTTGGCAAACAAAGAAACCCTGGTGGTGGCAGGCCAGCTCATCAACCGATTGTTGAGCCAATCTACCTCGAAGCTATATCCGGTAGACTCAGAGCACGGTGCAATATGGCAATGCCTTGCCGGCGAGAAGCACGAGGATATCTATAAACTGATACTCACCGCATCGGGAGGCCCATTCCGCACCAAGAGCAAGGAGGAATTGCTGCTTGTGACCAAGGAAGACGCCCTGAAGCACCCCAACTGGAGCATGGGCGCAAAAATCACTATCGATAGCGCCACAATGATGAATAAGGGATTTGAGGTGATGGAAGCTAAGTGGCTATTCAATGTGGGTCTCGACCGCATTGAGGTGGTGGTGCATCCACAGTCGATAGTGCACTCGATGGTGGAATTTATAGACGGTTCGGTGAAGGCGCAATTGGGTCTGCCTGACATGCGCATACCTATTCGCTATGCGCTCGGATTTCCCGACCGCCTCTATTCCGACCATCAACGCATGCACGTGAGCGACTATCGCAACCTCACATTTGAAGCCCCCGATTTCGAGAAATTCCCGATGCTCGGCTTTGCCTACACGGCAGCCAAAGCCGGCGGCAACACCCCATGTGTGCTAAATGCAGCCAACGAAGTGGCTGTGGCGGCATTCTTGCACGACCAGATACGCTACCCCGAGATACCAGAGGTGGTGAGCCGCTGCATGGCCGACATTGCCCATGTGGCAGCACCTGAATACGACGACTATGTAAACACCAATATTGAGGCTCGCCGATATGCCGAGTCGCTGATTAAGAACAAATAAAAAAGCATTAAGACAAACAAGAAATTATTTTTGAATGGATACATTTTTGATTAAAGCATTGCAATTGCTACTCTCCCTTGGCATACTCGTATTGGTGCACGAGTTTGGTCACTATTTTTTCTCTCGAGTGTGCCATGTGCGAGTAGAGAAGTTTTACTTGTTTTTCAATCCATGGTTTAATATCCTCCGATATAACCCTAAGAAGAAAACCGTGAGATTTTTCTGCGCAAATGATAGCGAAGCAGAAGCCCAAAAGGCAAGTGAAGAGGCTTATAACGACGATAGCGAAAAGTCGTCGTGGCGCGATACGGAGTATGGCATCGGTTGGGTGCCACTTGGCGGATATTGCAAGATAGCCGGCATGATCGACGAATCGATGGACAAGGAGCAGATGAAGCGCCCAGCCAAGGCGTGGGAATTCCGCTCGAAATCGGCGTTCAGCAGATTTTTGATTATGGTGGGCGGCGTGTTGTTTAACTTCCTACTCGCGTTTGTGATCTATGCAGGCATCGTGTTTGTCAGTGGCGAGGAATTCATCACATTCCAAAATGCCACCGAGGGTATGATCTATTGCGATAGCGCGCACAATATCGGATTTAAGGATGGCGACATACCATTGAGTGCCGATGGTAAGGAAGTGTCTACATTCGAAGACTTCTCGCGAATGTTGATGGCTAAGAGCGTGACAGTGCTGCGCAATCACAAGGACACCGTGGCAATAGCAATACCAGAGAAATTTGCCTTCGCAGCCGATAAGGATGCGCAAAATGGCAACCTTTTCATGACCTATCGCGTGCCAGTGGTGATAAAGCAATTGCAACCACGCATGGGTGCCGAGAAGGCACAGCTGAAGGAAGGCGACAAGATATTGGCAGTGAATGGCGAGGCTACAAGCGGATACGACCTCTTCAAGCCAGCCCTCGACAAGAATGCCGGTAAGACAGTGGAAATCACCTATAAGCGTGGTGGCAATACCGCCACAGCAAGCGTAGAGGTGGATGATGCCGGCAAAATAGGCATTATGCTATGCTCTCCAGTGGAGATATTTAAGACCGACAAGAAGAGCTACACACTGTTGCAGTCGATACCACGCGGCGTGGAATTGGGCTGGAACAAGCTGGTCACCTATGTGCAGTCGCTCAAGCTGGTGTTCACCAAGGAAGGCGCACAGAGTCTGGGCGGATTTGGCTCACTCGGTTCGATTTTCCCTACACAATGGGATTGGCTCACATTCTGGATGACCACAGCATTCCTTTCGGTGGTGCTCGGCGTGATGAACCTCTTGCCGATACCAGCGCTTGATGGCGGACACGTGCTCTTCTTGCTCATAGAGATGATCACCCGCAGAAAGCCAAGCGAAAAGGTGCTCGAAAATGCTCAGATGGTGGGCATGCTATTCCTGTTTGCGCTGCTGATATATGCCAACGCTAATGATATTTATCGTTTCTTTATAAAATAAGTAAACCATATATGATATATAAGACAATTGTTCTTAGAAAGGGCAGTGAGGAGTTTTTGAAGCGTTTCCACCCATGGGTGTTCTCCGGCGCTATTCATCACATGGACAAGTGTGAGGATGGCGATCTGGTGACCGTATACACTGCCGGTGGCGAGTTGATAGGCAACGGACACTATCAGTTGGGTAGTATCGCCGTGCGCATGTTGTGCTTCGACGACACCGAGATAGACGAGGAATACTACTGCAACCGTCTGATGGCTGCCTATGAGACACGCATAGCGCTTAACCTGATGCGCGACGACAACAATTCTTTCCGCCTTGTGCACGGCGAGGGCGACTTTTTGCCGGGCCTTGTGGTGGACATCTACGGCAACACAGCCGTGATGCAAGCGCATTCGCCGGGTATGCACTACGCCCGCAATCTGATTGCCAATGCCTTGGTGCGTCTGCCCAACCAGTTGGTGAAGAATGTGTACTACAAGTCGGAAACCACATTGCCATATATTACTCGCGACACCGAGAACTACTATATAATAGGCTCTTACGACACCAACATCGCGCTTGAAAACGGGCTGAAATTTCACGTCGACTGGTTGAAGGGCCAGAAGACAGGCTTCTTCGTTGACCAACGCGAAAACCGCTCGCTGCTTGAGCACTATTCGCGCGGCCGTAAGGTGCTGAACATGTTTTGCTACACTGGCGGATTCTCGTTTTATGCTATGCGAGGCGGCGCCGAGTTGGTGCATTCGGTAGACAGCTCTTCGAAGGCAATCGACCTCACCCGCGAGAATGTGGAGCTGAATTTCCCTGGCGACACACGCCACGAGGCGTTTGCCGAAGATGCGTTTAAGTATCTCAACGAGATGGGCAACAACTATGACCTGATAATCCTTGACCCACCGGCGTTTGCCAAGCACAAGAGTGCGCTGAAGAATGCGCTGATTGGCTACCGAAAAATCAATGCCAAGGCGTTTGAGAAGATACAGAAGGGCGGCATCTTGTTCACCTTCTCTTGTTCGCAAGCCGTGTCGAAGGAGCAATTCCGTCTGGCGGTGTTCAGCGCAGCGGCACAGTCGGGCCGACGCGTGAGAATCTTGCATCAACTCACCCAGCCAGCCGACCACCCAATCAACATCTACCATCCAGAGGGCGAATACCTCAAGGGATTGGTGCTATACGTAGAATAATATTAATGAGAAACAGTAAAAATATGTAATTATGAAAAAGTTTTATTTATGTGCGTTATTAGCAGGCGCATTTTCATTGAATACTATGGCTCAAAGCAGTGATTTTAACTACAGCGTTGATCATTTTGCCGACATTCAGGTGCTACGCTACCAAGTGCCTGGCTTCGATGGTCTGACACTCAATCAGAAGAAGTATGTGTATTATCTCACCGAGGCTGCACTCTATGGTAGAGATATCCTTTTTGATCAGCACGGAAAATACAATCTGCAGATTCGCGAAGTGCTTGAAGCAATCTACAAAAACTACAAGGGCGACAAGAAGAGCAGCGACTATGTGGCTTTTGAGAAATATTTGAAGCAAGTGTGGTTTGCCAACGGCATTCACCATCACTATTCTACCGACAAGTTTACCCCTGGTTTCTCTCAAGACTTCTTCGCTAAGCAAGTGCGTGCGTTGAAGAAGGCCGATGTGCCATTGCACCAAGGCGAAACAGTCGACTCGTTTATCGCCACCCTCACAAAGGTGATTTTCGACCCTACATATATGGCTAAGCGCGTCAATCAGGCTGCAGGTCAAGACCTCGTGCTCACCTCGGCCAACAACCTCTATGAGGGCGTGACTCAGAAGGAAGTTGAGGCTTACTACGAAAGCATCAAGGACCCTAACGACCCAACACCTATCTCTTATGGCCTTAATGCCCGCGTGATTAAGAAAGACGGCAAGGTGATGGAACAAAAATATAAGGTGGGTGGACTTTATAGCAAGGCTATAGAGAAAATCGTAGAAAACCTCAATCTTGCTAAGCAATATGCCGAAAGCGACAAGCAAAAGGAATATATCACTAAGTTGGTGGAATATTACACCACTGGCGACCTCCGCAAGTTCGACGAATATTCTATCCTTTGGGCTGAAGACACTGCTTGCACAGTTGACTTCGTGAATGGTTTCATCGAAAACTACGACGACCCTCTGGGTATGACTGGTGCTTGGGAATCGTTGGTTAACTTCAAGAATCAAGAGGCTTCGCACCGCACTCAGGTGATTAGCGAAAATGCGCAATGGTTTGAACACAATTCGCCTGTTGACCCGCGCTTCAAGAAGAGCGAGGTGAAGGGTATCTCGGCTAAGGTGATCACAGTGGCAATTCTTGCCGGTGACTCTTATCCTGCTACTCCTATCGGTATCAACTTGCCTAACGCCGACTGGATTCGTGTCGCACACGGCTCAAAATCGGTGTCGATTGAGAATATCACCGACGCTTACGACGAAGTGGCTGCCGGCAATGGCTTGAATGAAGAGTTTGCTTACTCTAAGGAGGAATGCGACTTGATGGCTAAGTATCTCACTCTCGCCGACAAATTGCACACCGACCTTCACGAATGCCTTGGCCACGGTTCTGGCAAATTGCTCCCTGGCGTTGACCCTAATGCGTTGGGTGAACACGGTTCTACTCTCGAGGAAACCCGCGCCGACTTGTTTGCGCTATATTATCTTGCCGACAACAAGTTGCTCAGACTTGGCGTCATCAAGGACCCCGACACTTATAAGGCTGAATACTACAAGTATATCATGAATGGCTTGATGACTCAAAACACTCGTATCGAGCCAGGTAAGGACATCGAAGAGGCTCACATGCGCAACCGCAAACTCATCAGCGAATGGGCTTATCAACACGGTAAGGCCGACAACGTGATTGAATATGTGAAGCGCAACGGCAAGACTTACATCCGCATCAACGACTATGAGAAACTTCGCGAATTGTTCGGTAAATTGCTCGCTGAGGTGCAACGCATCAAGAGCGAAGGCGACTATCAAGCCGGCAAGAAGTTGGTGGAAGACTATGGCGTGAAACTCGATCAAAACCTTCACCAAGAAGTGCTCAATAGATACAAGAACCTCGACATCGCTCCATATAAGGGCTTTGTCAACCCAGTGTATAAGCTCGTGAAGGATGCTAATGGCAACATCACCGACGTGACTATGAGCTTCACCGAAGGCTACGTTGACCAAATGCTCCGCTACTCTCGCGACTATTCTCCACTCACTAAGTGATAATGGCGATGCAAAGTTATGAGGAGCGCTTTGTGCGCAAGCAGTTTTTTGCTTATCGCAACGGTATGCTCGCCGAATCGATGCGCAATGCCGGCAACGTGCACAGCATGATATTCGGGCTAAATCTGCACCAGATAGTGGAGATTGCCGCGGGCGTGACGCAGGATGCCGCTCTGGCAGAATCGCTGTGGAGCGACACAAAGTGCCGCGAGGCGCGCTTGTTTGCGCCTATGGTGATGCCACGCGAGGCGTTGGCTGAGAACGATGCCGTGCGTTGGTGCGACTCTGTGGCCGACTATGAGGAGGCCGATGTGCTTTGCCACCGATTGCTTCGCTACGAGCCTTACGCACAAGATTTGGTGGAAACCTACCGCACGTCGGGCGATGGCTTGAAGCGCTATCTGGCATATCGATTGATGCTCAATCTGCTATCGATGGGCCGATATACCACCGAAGAGCAAGCCGAGAGCCTGGCAAAGGCCGAGATGGCAGATGCCGCACCGGCGCTCAAGAGCGTGCTGCTCTCGATTATCGACCTCATCGATTTCCGCCGCGAAAGCAAGTAAAACACAATACATTATAGAGAAAAGCCTCGCATTCGCGAGGCTTTTCTGATTTTCCCAATTCTGACATTGTTTTCACGCAGATTTTGCGGTATTACAGTGTTGTTGGGAACCAGCCGCTGGTGGGGGTACGGTCTGCTGCGTCCGTATAACACGCTGCTGCTCAATGTGATAAGTGCCATTCGGGTGCGGAAGAGTGTTGTACATCGGCCAACAGAAACCCTGGCTGATGGTATCCATCGGCACACAAATCCGAAGATATCTGAAAAATCTGCGGCATCTGCGTGAAATTCAGCACCAAAACCTCTGCCCAAGACGAGAAAAGCCTCGCATTCGCGAGGCTTTTCTATGTTGAATATGTAATGTTACGGGATTTACATCATGCCACCCATACCACCCATGCCAGGTGCTGCTGGAGCAGCAGGAGCAACAGGTTCTGGCTTGTCGGCAATCACACATTCGGTAGTGAGGAACATGCCAGCGATAGAAGCAGCGTTTTGCAAAGCTACACGAGTAACCTTAGCTGGGTCGATAACGCCAGTTTCAAAGAGGTTTTCGTATTTGTCGGTGCGAGCGTTGTAACCGAAGTCGCCCTTGCCTTCCTTAACCTTTTGAACGATAACAGCGCCTTCAAGGCCAGCGTTAGCAACAATCTGACGCAATGGCTCTTCGATAGCGCGGCGGATGATTTCGATACCAGTGGTTTCGTCGTCGTTTTCGCCCTTAAGACCTTCGAGGCTCTCGATGCAACGGATGTAAGCCACACCGCCACCAGGCACGATACCTTCAGCAACGGCAGCACGAGTTGCGCTCAAAGCGTCGTCTACGCGGTCTTTCTTTTCCTTCATTTCCACCTCAGATGGAGCACCGATGTAGAGCACTGCCACGCCGCCAGCCAATTTAGCGAGGCGTTCTTGGAGTTTCTCCTTGTCGTAGGTCGACTTAGTGGTTTCAATCAAAGCCTTGATTTGAGCCACACGTTCGGCGATGGCTTCCTTAGCGCCCGCGCCGTTAACAATCACGGTGTTCTCCTTGTTTACAGAGACCTTCTCAGCCGAGCCGAGCATGTCAACAGTAGCGCCTTCGAGCTTCAAGCCCTTTTCCTCAGAGATTACCACACCGCCAGTGAGCACTGCGATGTCTTCGAGCATATCCTTGCGACGGTCACCGAAAGCAGGAGCCTTAACGGCGCACACCTTCAATGAGCCACGCAAGCGGTTGACCACCAATGTAGCGAGGGCTTCGCTGTCAACATCTTCGGCGATGATGAGCAATGGACGGCCGCTCTTGGCAGTAGCTTCGAGGATAGGAAGCATATCTTGGAGGTTAGAAATCTTTTTGTCGAAGAGAAGAATGTAAGGATGATCCATTTCGCATTCCATCTTCTCAGTGTTAGTTACGAAGTAAGGAGAGATGTAGCCGCGGTCGAATTGCATACCTTCCACCACGTCAACGCTTGTGGTAGTGCCCTTAGCCTCTTCCACAGTGATAACGCCTTCCTTCTTCACCTTCTTCATTGCCTCGGCAATGAGCAGACCGATTTCGTTGTCGTTGTTAGCAGAGATGCGAGCCACGTTTTCAATCTTGTCGAAGTCGTCGCCCACCTCTTGAGCCTGCGCCTTGATGCCTTCCACCACCTTAGCCACAGCCTTGTCGATACCGCGCTTCACGTCCATAGGGTTGGCACCCGCAGCCACGTTCTTCAATCCGGTCGACACGATAGCCTGAGTGAGCAGAGTGGCAGTGGTAGTGCCATCGCCAGCGTCGTCGCCAGTCTTCGAAGCCACTTCCTTCACCAATTGAGCGCCCATGTTTTGGAAACGGTCTTCAAGCTCGATTTCCTTAGCCACGCTCACGCCATCCTTGGTGATGTGAGGAGCACCGAACTTCTTTTCCAAAATCACATTGCGACCCTTAGGGCCGAGAGTTACCTTCACTGCATTAGCCAATGCATCCACGCCCTTCTTGAGTTCTTCGCGGGCCTTAATATCGAATTTAATTTCTTTTGCCATGATAAAAATCTCCTTGTTACTTAAAATATTATTCTACGATTGCAAGAATGTCAGATTGGCGCATCATAAGATACTTCACGCCCTCGGCTTCGAGTTCTGTACCTGCATATTTGCCATAAAGCACGGTGTCGCCGGCCTTTACCACCATTTCTTCGTCCTTGGTGCCATTGCCAGTTGCGATTACTGTACCCTTAAGAGGTTTTTCTTTTGCTGAATCAGGGATGATGATACCGCCAGCAGTCTTCACTTCTGCCTCGGCTGGTTTGATAAGAACCCTGTCAGATAATGGTTTGATTGTCATAGTTCTAAGTATTTTTTTAGTTTTTAATATTTTAAAATTTGTGCTTACGCCCGCGCCCTGCGGCGTGGTGGGAGCGGCGCGGCGCCACAACAAGTGGCTCGCCAAGCGCGTCGCAAAGCAATATTACATAATATGTGCCAAAGTGCCCATCCCGCCAAATCTTTTGCCAATTTGTCACCTTTTTCGCTGCACACCAATACTTATCTTGTTACCTCCTCACCCACATAAACTATAGAAAGTGTCTGTACGCTCCCCCGATGTAGCACTCAATGCTAATTGGGTTAAAAAATGATTGGGCTTTGAAATTAATCCATTATCTTTGTGCTGTATGCACAGTGCGTGACAATGTGGAAGATAATATAGAGATGGTAGAAATTTACTTATGAAAAAGATGGCTATGGTACAAAAGAAATATACACAGGTACAGCAAGTGATAGATACTCTTCGTAAAATAGGAGGGTATGCTACTCTTGGTGAATTGTATCTTCGTGTAGATACAAAATCGTGGGCAACCAAGACACCTAATGAATCTATCAGAAGAATCGTGCAGCAATCTGATGAGATATTTAGAATACAACCAGGACTATGGGCTTTGGAAGATTGTCGTGAAGAAGTAATGCGTAAATTCGACATCTGTCCCAAGGAAGAAAAGAGTGTTGAGCAATTTACACACGGGTACTATCAAGGACTAATTATTGAGATTGGCAACATGAAGCATTATACAACTTATGCCCCTGCTCAAGACCAAAACCGTAAGTTCTTAGAAAAGCCTTTGAAAGATATTTGCACCACAATCCATATTCCCGAATTTTCATACGAGAAATTGACAGACAGGGCAAGGACGGTGGATGTTATTTGGTTCAATGAACGCAATATGCCAAATAGTTTCTTTGAAGTGGAACACTCGACGGACATTCAAAATTCTGTAGCCAAGTTTTGTGATTTACAAGACTTTCATAGCCGCTTTTTGATTGTTGCCCCACAGAATAGAAGGGAGCAATTTGACAAAGTGATGAGCAGAACGGCTTTTAAGGATGTAAAAAATCGTGTGAATTTTCATAGTTATGAGAGTATTTACAAGCAATACGAAATAATGTGTATGGCAGAAGCGAACGATGGATTTATCTAATTTTTGAGATCAAAAATTAACACTGCTCAGAAATGCGTAAAACTGGTAAGTGCCTATATGCCATTTTATTGTAAATAGCTGGAATTGATCTTTTTTGATCGCAAAAGTCAAATTATGATCTTTTGGGGTTTCACAAAGTATTTTGATATACATTTGCACCCCAGTATGGATTATCAGATACAAATAACAGAAAGTTTACGGCGTATAGAAACCGTTTCGGCAGATTCGGAAACCGAAGCGGTAGAAAGGGTTCGCCAATATTATAAGGAGGAAAAGATCGTACTTGATGCGGAGAATTTCGTGGCGGTGGATTTCTCTGTCAATAGTCAGAAATTGCAATCGTATTATAAATCGCCCAGCAATAATTTTGTCATAGCAAAAGGCGATTGTTTCAAACTTCTTAAAGAGTTTGACTTCAAATTCGATATGATTTATGCCGACCCGCCTGATTTCCTATCCAATGGTGGAATACCGTTGCAGAGCGGCAAAGTTGTTTGTGTGGATAAAGGCAAATTGCAAGAGGACATAATTGCTTTTAACATGGAGTGGTTGCGTTTATGTCGTGACAAGTTGAAAGATAACGGTACGATATGGATAAGTGGAACTTACCACAACATCTTTTCTGTTGCTAACTGCTTGACTGCACTTGGCTACAAGATTCTGAATGTAATTACTTGGGAGAAGACGAATCCAGCAGTCAATAATTCGTGCCGTTGCTTCAAATACTCTACCGAATATGTCATTTGGGCAAGAAAAATGCAGAAAGTGCCACACAAGTTTAATTATGGCTTGTTGAAAGAATTGAATGGCGGAAAGCAAATGACCGATGTCTGGAGAATACCAGACATCGGCCGGTGGGAAAAAACTTGTGGTAAGCATCCGACACAAAAAACATTGCGCCTTCTTGTTAGAATGATTCTTGCATCCACTAATCAGGGCGACTGGATTCTCGATCCATTTAGCGGAAGTTCCACAACAGGTATTGCAGCCAACCTGTGTGGACGACGATTTGCAGGACTTGAACAAGAGGAAGAATTTTGCAAGTTGAGTAAAGCAAGGCGTGATGAAATTGAAAATCTTAAGAGTTATGATTATTTGGTAAGTCATATTGAGGATTTGAAAAAGATGCAAGACCAATCAATGTTGAATGAATCAGTAAGTGGATATACACAACCTCCATTTTAACCAAATGACAGAATTGTGTTAGTGAGTGGCTGCGCTTCGCTATCATGCTAAGCCTGCGTATAGTATGGGCTTTATTGTCTCGGATGTGTTGCATTCTTGAACCCATAAGGAAGCGGTGGGGCTTCGTGTGGATCTAAAAAGGCTTAAATTGGGTGCGGGGGATCTAAGAAGATCTAAATTGTTTGCGCATTTCGTCGTGATCTCCGACCTTGCGGCAGTTAATCCTGATTCGGGATAATGCCCGAATGTGGATAATGTATTGTTTCACATCAAAAAAATGAATATCATGCAAAAAGAATGGATTTCTACTCCCGAATTGCTCGCTTACTTAAAGTGGCATCGTGATGATGAGGTGGAGTGTAGGCTTTATTTGGGTAATGGCATCGGGTCTACCCATTATTGGTATTGGGACTCGCAGTCGCACTTGTTTATGCACACTCGCGATTGGCCTTACTCGCCGTTCACCGAGCAGGAGGTTATGGAGTATTACGGCGGCTGCAAATGGATGATTGATATGTAGGGGAGAATGCGCTGGCTGGGGGAGTGATATTGTGGGGTGGGGTGGCGGTGATGTGGATTATGTTTTGTAAATTTGTAGTGATGGAATTGCCCGCTTGCCGTGCTCTAATCGATGACCCTTTGTCGAAAAACTCGGTACGCGTCGCTGACGTCAAAAATACTTCTGTCAGTACAGCTTAAATCTCGCCAAAAATACTTAACTTTGTGTCTAAGCATTAGTGCGTGAAATGGCCAAGAGTATTGCAACGACATAACGGCGAAGGCAGGAAACAAAAAAATGGAAGTTCCGACATAGTCGCTTAAAGGCTTTGGTCGGCCTCACTTAGCTACGTTGGCGCTTTCTTTTAACCCCATCTTCGAGCATCTCCCGGTGGAGAATATGGTTTTCTCCAATCAGCAACGATACTACGATGCTATTGCCGCATCTAACGCCGCCGGACAATCGGGACCGTTCATTGATTTTATGTTGACAGAGATTCGTGACACATTGGAGAAACATAAGGTCATAGAAAAAGTTCCTAATAAAGTTCCTAATAAAGTTCCTAATAAATCGGAATCCCGAGTGCTCGATTTACTATTGGAATCACCCGGTATAACTGCGTCTGCCATAGCCGCAGAGATAGGCGTGACCGACCGTGCCATAAGGAAAATCATCAGTTCTCTAAAGGAACAAGGGCTTGTGGAGCGTGTCGGAAGCAACAAATCCGGCTATTGGAAAGTCAATCGCTAAGAAATAATTATGGATAACGGGCAGATAATATTATTCCAGACGCAGGGAGGCGAGACGAAGATTGAGCGGAAAATTCCGATATAGGAAATAAGTCAAATCGTCGATGCTTAATAATTTGATTTATTTTATCGATGACCCGCTTGCCGGGGCGGGAGAAGAACACTAATGAAACTGTCGGGACCGCGTGGGCTCGGCGTAAAAACAATAAATTATGAACAAAAGAGAATACATACAGGCAAATAAGGAATGGTTGGCCGCAAAGGCTCAGGAAGAAGGCGTGTTGCCGCTTGATGGTGGCATCTACTATAAGGTGATAGCTAAGGGTCGCGACGATGGCAAGCATCCATCGCCTCGCAGCGTTATCACCGCGCACTACACCGGCTGGACCATCAACGGCAAGAAGTTTGACAGCAGCCGCAGCGGTGCGCCATTGGCATGCCGCCTGTGCGACCTGATAGAGGGTTGGATTATCGCCATGCAGCAGATGTGCGTGGGCGACCGTTGGGAGGTGTATCTGCCTGCCGAGAAGGCTTATGGCAAGTTCTCGCAACCGGGAATCCCTGGCGGAAGCACTCTGATATTCGACATCGAACTCACCGGTATAGCGTAACGCCACCGTGGGCGCCACGCTGGGGGGAACGGCGCCCGTATAACCGCTATTGAATGCGTCCCCATTTGGAATAGGAAAAATGGAATAAAGAAAACACAAAAAAAGAAATTTATAGTGAAGAATATGGATAAGCAACGGCAATATATAGCCATCGATTTAAAATCGTTTTTCGCCTCGGTGGAGTGCGTAGAGCGAGGCCTCGATGCGCTCACCACCAATCTGGTGGTTGCCGACATGAGCCGTACGGAGAAAACCATTTGTCTGGCCGTCACGCCGTCGCTCAAGGCTTATGGCATAGGCGGCAGGGCAAGGCTCTTTGAGGTGGTGCAGCGCGTGGCAGAGGTCAACAACGAGCGCCGCCGTCAGGCGCCGGGCTATGCCTTCCGCGGCAAGTCGTGGAGCGACGTGGAGCTGAAGGCGCATCCCGAACTGGCGGTAGACTACGTTGTGGCGCCTCCGCGCATGGCTCACTACATCAGCTATAGCACACGCATCTATAAGGTCTATCTGAAATACATTGCGCCTGAGGATATCCATGTATATTCTATCGATGAGGTGTTTATCGACGCCACCAACTATCTCGCCACCTACAAGATGACTGCCCACCAGTTGGCGATGACCATGATACGCGATGTGCTAAGCACTACGGGCATCACCGCCACGGCGGGCATAGGCACGAATATGTATCTCGCAAAAATAGCCATGGACATCGTGGCGAAGCATATTCCGGCCGACAGCGACGGGGTGCGCATAGCCGAACTCGACGAGATGTCGTATCGCCGCCAACTGTGGAACCACCGCCCGCTCACCAGTTTCTGGCGCGTGGGAGCCGGTATCGCCAAGCGATTGGCTGCCTACGACATCTACACGATGGGCGATATAGCGCGCCTATCGCTGCGCAACGAGAATTTCCTCTACCGCCTGTTTGGCGTGAATGCCGAGTTGCTCATCGATCATGCGTGGGGCTGGGAGCCGTGCACCATCGATGAGGTGAAAGCCTATCGCCCCGAAGCCACCTCGCTGAGCAGCGGACAGGTGCTCACCAGCGCCTACACGGTGGCTAAGGCCCGTGGGGGGGGGCAGGAGATG
>CAJLWM010000048.1 GCA_905210415.1 uncultured Prevotellaceae bacterium | reverse complement strand
CTAATTAAAAATCAATCATATAACTGACAAAAATTAATTTTTGTCATCTACTAAAATTTCTGGTATCAAATTGCATAAATCTGATAGAACTTTAAAATTATAATTGTTATGAAAAAAGATTTTAATCTGTCTTTTGGCATTGATTTTCTCTATGCCTGTAATGGTACAAGCTCAAAGTAAGGAACTTGAAAAACAACTGAAGAAAGAGTACAAGCAAAAGCTTAAACAACTCAAGAAGGAAGGCTGGCAAGTGTATGGCACTTCTCGTAGCCTTGAGGTGTGCTTGTTGCTCCACTATCAAAAGCTCAATAGCGCTGATGCTCGAGAATTGCTTGGTACAGCCTCTAATTGTGGTTCGATGAACATTTGCCGTCAATCAGCTTTACAAAACGCTTGCGCATATTATTCTTCATTGGCAGGCTCAAAACTGAAGGGCCGTGTGATCTCTGACCTCGGAGCAAACGCTTCTGGCGATTTGAGCGCAGAGTTCGACAAATTCTATGCTGCTTACGAACGTCTTGTAGAAAAAGAAATCAAGGGCGAAATTCAAGACAGTTTCGCTTTGATAAAGAACTTGCCTAATGGTGCTCACGAAATGCAGGTTTTCTATGTAATAAACGAGAGCGAAGCCACTAAGGCTCGCATCCGTGCATGGGAGAACGCCGCTCGTGAATCAGAAGTTGCTCAAAAGTATGCAACAGAGGTTTCTGAATTCATCAAGGAAGGCTTCAAGACCGACGGTTCGGACGCGAAATAATATCATTGTTCGGCGGCATTGTGCCGCAAGGTGAAAACAAACGACATAGTAGAGGCATGGGCTTGACGTCCTGTGCCCCTACTTTGCCGTAAAAAATATCGCGTGCGCAGGCGCACATGTGTGCGTGTTATATATATATATTGTAGGCTTTGATATTGGGGCGAGAATCTGAAGTGATCGATTGCCCGCAGATTGGACCGAAAGAAAAATACCTAAAAACATATTTATTTGTTCTGGCTCCGAAAACGGGGAACGAAAACACAAGTATATTATTTTGAAATAGATTGATATGATACGGAATATAGGCATATTAGTGATGGCATGGATAGGCGCGAAAATACATGGCGATGTCAGAGCGAAATATAGTTTGGGCTGTTGCTATGAGAATGGCATTGGCGTGGGCAAGGATTATGATAAGGCTGTGAAATGGTATCGTGAGGCTGCCGAGCAGGGCGATGCCAGGGCGCAAGCGTGTTTGGGCGTTTGCTACAAGACTGGCCGAGGCGTTGCTGAAGACGTTGGTGAAGCTGTGAAGTGGTGGCGCAAGGCGGCAGAGCAAGGCGATGCCTATGCGCAATGTGGCTTGGCCCTTAGTTATAAATATGGCGAAGGCGTGAGCAAAGATATTAGCGAGGCTGTGAAATGGTATCGCAAAGCTGCTGAGCAGGGTTATGCTATGGCACAATATAAATTGGGGCTTTGCTATGAGAATGGCGAAGGCGTAAGTAAAGATATCAACGAGGCTGTGAAATGGTATCGCAAGGCGGCAGAGCAGGGCGATGCTGATGCGCAATGCAGATTGGGCATTTGTTATAAATATGGTGATGGTGTGAGCGAAGACATTCATGAGGCTGTGAAATGGTATCGCAAAGCTGCAGAGCAAGGCGATGCCAGTGCGCAAAATAATTTGGGCGTTTGTTATGCAAGTGGCAACGGCGTGAGAGAAGACCTTCGTGAGGCAGTGAAATGGTATAGCAAAGCAGCAGAGCAAGGCGATGTGGACGGGCAAATCAACTTGGGCTGGTGCTATAAATATGGCAAAGGCGTAGAGCAGGACTATAGTGAAACCGTAAAGTGGTGGCGCAAGGCCGCCGAGCAGGGCGATGCTGATGCGCAAAATAATCTTGGCAATTGCTATTATAAAGGCGAAGGCGTCGCTCAGGACGACAACGAGACCGTGAAGTGGTGGCGCAAGGCTGCCGAGCAGGGTGATGTCAGAGCGCAAAATAATCTGGGCGCTTGCTATGAGAATGGTATTGGCGTGAGCAAGGATATCAACGAGGCAGTGAAATGGTATCGTATGGCTGCAGCTCAGGGCTATGAATCTGCGAATAATAGTTTGGAGAGATTAGGATATTGATATGATGAAGCAAAGGATAGGCATATTGGTGGCGATAGTGGCGGCTGCGTGGATAAGCGTGGCTGCGCAGACGTTGGCGGTGACATCGTTTAAGCCATTGCCAAACGACCTCACGGCTAATATGGCAGGCACTCAGGAGAAGGACCAGAATGGCGACGTGGCAGCGCTGATAAAGGTGGTGACATCGCAGACTGGCTTCAGCTTTGAGGGCGGTATGGCTGGTATAGTCAAGACTCAGCAACGCACGGGCGAGATATGGGTGTATGTGCCACACGGCATCAAGAAAATCACGATATTGCACCAATCGCTCGGTGTGCTGCGCGATTATTATTTCCCATGTGCTATAGAAGCCGCAAAGACCTACGAGATGGCACTCACCTCGGGCGAGGTGCGCACCACGGTGGTGGAGGATTTGGGCGTGTCGTATCTGGTGTTGAGCGTGACGCCTAAGACCGCCAGCGTGTATATCGACGGCGAACTGCAGGCTAACGATGGTTCGGGCGAGATTGTGAAATCGTTGCCATACGGCGAACATCAATATCGCGTGGAGGCCGGCAACTATATGCCCGATGCCGGTGTGGTGCAGATAGGCAAGGATAAGACGGTGCTGAATGTAAACCTGAAATCAGCCCTCGCCACGTTGAAGGTGGCTACCACCACCCCTGGCACAGAGATTTATGTCAACGAGAAGAAGAAAGGCACCGACATGTGGAGCGGCAGCATTGGCGCAGGCACATACGTCTTGGAGGGACGCCTTGCCGGCCATAGAAGCCAGAAAATGTCGGTTACGGTGGCAAAGCAAGAAGAAAAGACCGTCACTCTGCCGGCGCTTGAGGCGATGTATGGCGTGCTTAACGTGAACTATAAGCCGGTAGGCACCGAGGTGTGGCTCGATGGCAAGATGCTTGGCACGTCGCCAGATATGTTTAAGAATATACTTGTTGGTAGCCATAAAGTGGAGTTTAAGAAATCTGGCCACGTGCCATATAGCGAAAATATCACCATCGCTGAGGGCGAGACGAAAGCCTTGACGGGAGCTTTGAGCAACAATATTACCATTGCTGAAGGTGAGACTAAAGCACTGACGGGGGCATTGTCTGATTTCGCTGGTAAAATCCCAGCAGAAGGCACCGAAGCCAGAGCCAATTACGATAAAGCCATTACAGGCGATGCCGCTGCGCAATGCGATTTGGGAGAATGTTATTATTATGGCAAAGGTGTGAAAAAGAATAAGGAAAGTGCTGTGTATTGGTATCGCAGGGCGGCGGATCAAGGCTATGCTGATGCGCAAAATTTGTTGGGCGTGTGCTATTATAAAGGCCACGGCGTTCGCAAGAACTATGAAGAGGCGGTGAAATGGTATCGCAAGGCGGCCGATCTGGGCAATCTCAGTGCGAAATATAATTTGGCCGACTGCTATTATAATGGCAAAGGCGTGTTCCAGGATACCGACAGGGCGAAGAAATGGTGGCGCAAGATGTCCGATCTGGGCGATGAGAGAGCAAGGTATATAATGAGGACATATGACATCTGGTTTAATAGCCATCCGAATAAGCAGTTCTGGGATGGAAAAAATAGTCCTCCAATTTAGGCGTCTCCTATTACAACGGCGAAGGCGTAAGCAAAGATATTAATGAAGCAGTGAAGTGGTATCGCAAAGCTGCAGACCAAGGAATTTCCATGGCAAAGAAAAGATTAAAAGAATTAGGATATTGATATTATGAAGCAAAGGATAGGCATATTGGTGGCGATTGTGGTGGCTGCGTGGATGAGCGTGGCTGCGCAGACGTTGTCGGTGGCATCGTTTAACCTGTTGCCAAACGACCTCACGGCCAATATGGCAGGCACACAAGAGAAAGACCAGAATGGCGACGTGGCAGCGCTGATAAAGGTGGTGACATCGCAGACAGGATTTAGTTTTGAAGGCGGAGCCGCCGGAATAGTCAAAATCAAGCAAGAAGTGGGCGAGATATGGGTGTATGTACCCCATGGCATCAAGAAAATCACTATAAAGCACCCGCAATTGGGCGTGCTGCGCGATTATTATTTCCCATGTGCCATAGAAGCCGCAAAGACCTACGAGATGGCACTCACCTCGGGCGAGGTGCGCACCGTAGTCACTCAGGATGCCGGCGGTTCGTTCCTCGCAATGTCGGTGACACCAAAGAATGCCGGTGTGTATATCGACGATGTGCTTCAGGCCAACGATGGCACAGGCGAGTATCTGCAGGTGTTGCCCTACGGCGAACACCAATATCGCGTGGAAGCAGGCGCATATATGCCCGAAGCCGGCGTGGTGCAGATAGGCAAAGATAAGACGGTGCTGAATGTGCATCTGAAGTCGGCAAAAGCCAAATTGATCGTGAAAAGCACAACTGCCGATGCCATAATCTTGGTGAACGAGCAGGAAAAGGGCAAAGGCACTTGGAGTGGCGAAGTGAATGCCGGCATGTATATCATAGAATGCCGTCTCGATGGCCACCAAAGCCACAAGTCATCGGTGACTCTGAAGAATCAGGAAGAGCGAGTGGTGACCATACCCGCGCTCGTGCCGCTGTATGGCATGCTTGAGGTGTCGTTTAAGCCATTAGGCGCCGAGGTGTGGATGGATGGCAAGAAACTTGGCGCAAGTCCCGACATCTTCAAGAATGTGCTCTGCGGAAAGCGCCGCGTGACCATTAAGAAGCCCGGTTATGCCGATCATTCAGAGGACGTGCTCGTGGAAGAAGGCAAGACGAGCAAGATGGTTGGCGTGCTCACTGGGGGCGAAAGCAGCAGCAATTATAGCGACTATAAAGGCAAAGTGCCGCAAGCAGGCACAAAGGCGCTTGATTACTACAATCAGGCAATTATGGGTGATGCCGAAGCGCAAAACAATTTAGGTTTGGCATTCGTCAAAGAAAAGAATTATGTCGATGCCGTGTATTGGTTTAGAAAATCAGCCGAACAGGGAGATCCTGTAGGACAATATAATCTTGGTGAAGCCTACCATAAAGGCTATGGCGTGAGAAAAAATATAGCCGAGGCATTGAAGCTATATCACAAGGCCGCTGCGCAGGGCGAGAAAAATGCCATAGGCAGCATAGGCTATTGCTACATCACCGGCGATGGCGTGGCGCAAGATTCCAAGCAAGCCGTGGAATGGTTTAAGAAAGCCGCAGCGCTTGGCAACAAGCAGTCGATGCACAACATGGGCCTGTGCTATGAGCTTGGCTATGGCGTGAGCAAGGATTTGCAGGAATCGGCGATATGGTATCGCAAGGCCGCCGAACTGGGCAATACCGCCTCGATGATGAATCTTGCCCAGTTCTATATGAATGGGCAAGGCGTGAAGCGCGACAAGGAGGAAGCCGTGAAATGGCTGATGAAAGCCGCCGAGCAGGGCAATGCCAGCGCGCAATACAACCTTGGCGCATGCTACGAGTTTGGCAATGGCGTGAAGAAAAACAAGGACGAGGCGCTGAAGTGGTATCGCATGGCTGCCGACAAGGGCGAGCGCCATGCACAGGAGCGTCTGTCGAAAATGTGATAATGTTTTGGAAAATAATAAAATTAACAACTATATGATACGAAAATTTGGAATATCACTATTGATGATGCTGACAATGTGGGCAACCGTGTCGGCACAGAGTGCTGAGCAGATACGCAACAGCAAGGAATTCCTCTCGGGAGAAGGCACAGGAGAAACGCTTAAAGCCGCCGACAATGCGGCGCTCAACGACCTGCTGAGCAAGATTTCGGTGAATGTGCAAGGGTCGTTTCAGACCGTAGAGAATGAGGTGGTGACAAACGGCAACCTCGACTCCCGTTCGGCATGCCAAATGGTGGTGAACACCTATTCGCAAGCCACACTCACCAACACCAATCGTCTGGTGATTTCCAACGAGCCCGATGCCCATGTGCTGCGATATGTGAAGCGCAGCGAGATAGAGCGCATCTTCGCCGGCCGTAAAAACAAGGTGATTGACCTCGTGGGCATGGCAGTGAAAGCCGAGAAGAGCGCCAAGGTAGACGATGCCCTGCGCAACTATTATTGGGCATTGTGCCTGCTCAAGAGCCTCCAATACGAAAACGAGGTGAAGTGGACCGATGGCGAGGGCAAAGAGCACTTGCTCATCACATGGATTCCAGAGCAAATCAATTCGATACTCGGCGACGTGTCGGTGCAGAAAACTGGCATGGACGGCAGCACTATGCTTATGCAATTTGGCTATAAGGGAAAACCGGTGCAGAGCCTCGATTTCACATACTTTGATGGTGTAGACTGGAGCCCGATATGCAGCGCTCGCGATGGCCGTGCGATGGCAGAGATGCGCCCAGGTCAGGTGCCAGAATCGGTGAACATCAAGTGCGAATACTCTTATGAGGGTCAGTCGCACATCGACAAGGAGATAGAGACCGTGATGGGCGTGATGAAGGGCACTTCGTTTCGCAAGGCTTATCTCACACTCTCCAACAAGGGCGGTGGCTCTAAGGTGGCAGGAGCCGCTAAGGGCGTGGCACAGCTTAGCACAGGCAACAGCACCGCAGCATTTGCCGCTTCGGGCTTGAAGACCGTAGACAACACCGGCACCTACGACAAGGTGATGGGCCGCATAGCAGCAGCCATCCAAAATCGCAACTACGAGGGCGTGAAGAGCGAGTTCACTCCCGATGGATGGACCACTTTCCGCAAACTCATACAATACGGGTCGGCACGCATCTATGGCACTCCACACTACACCTATGTGGGCTATGGCAACAAGGTGATTTGCCGTGGATTGCCAATGAACTTCTCGTTTAAGAGCAATCGCCGCCGCTTTATGGAGGAAGTGACATTCACATTCAACGCCAATAAGAAGATTGAAAACGTGGCATTCGGACTCGGTGAACAGGCCGAAAAAGACATCTTGATGAAAGGCGACTGGGCAGAACTTGCCCGCGTGGCGCTGATGAACTTCCTTGAGGACTATAAGACCGCTTTTGCGCTCAAAGACCTCAATTACATCAAGAGCGTATTCGACGATAATGCCGTGATTATCATCGGTAAAACTATCTCTCGCGCCGCACGCAAGCCTGGCGATGTGGGAGTGCATGTGAGCGACAAGGTATATAAATACACACGATATACCAAAGACGAGTATGTGAAAAACCTTGCGTATAGCTTCGCAAGCCAAGAGTTTATCAACATCCGCTTTGCCAACAACGATGTGGTGAAGCTTGGCAATGGCGGCGAGGTGTATGGCATACAGATTAAGCAAGACTACTATTCGTCGAGCTATGGCGATACCGGTTATCTGTTCTTGATGGTAGATCTCAACAACCCAGAGAAGCCAATCATCAAGGTGAGAACATGGCAACCAGAAAAAGACCCTAATTTCGGATTAATAAACGCATACGATTTCTGATATGGCAACGAAAAAACGAATTGGCGTGTTGTTGCTCGTTATGGCAGCGGCATGTATGGGCGCAAATGCTCAAAACACATCCGACGACTTCGATAGTTTCCGCAAGTCGATGTATAGCGGATTTAGTGATTTCCGCCAAAATATACTGTCGTCATACGCATCATTCCTTGAGGGAGTGTGGCGCGACTACAATGTGTTTCGTGGAGTGAAGAAAGACCCTGTGCCAAAGCCTAAGCAGGTGCCTGATGTGGAAAAGGATAAACCACAGCCTCAGGATAAGCCAGTGGTGACCGTGCCAAAGAAAGACCCGGAACCAATGGTTGACCCAGAACCTAAGCCAGAGCCGAAACCAGAGCCAAAGCCTGCACCCGCTCCAGCACCTAAGCCTGTGCCAGCTCCGGCGCCAACACCTGTGTCGCCTGCCGTGCAGATGGTGAATGTGGATTTGTTCGGGCTTGACCTGAAGTTGCCAAAGGTTGAGGTGACTACGCTTGATGGCATTGGCGGCGGAGATTTGTCGGAAAAATGGGGTGAAATGCTCGATACCGACCTCGCCGATGATGTGATAACAGCACTGAAAGCCGATGTCGTGAAATATAGAATGGGCGACTGGCAGACCTTCCAATATGCAAGGCGCTATGCCGCACGCATCAATAGCGACGCCAACACGCAGATGTTTATCACGCACTTTATGCTTGTGGCGCTTGGTTATGATTCGCGCGTAGGCGTGGCTAACGGCAGCGACCTTGTGATGCTGTTGCCATTCGACCACATGATATATGCCCGCACATATCTTGACAAAAATGGCGAGAAATTCTTTATCTTTGCAAGCGACAATGCCAAGAAGATAGAAACGGTGAGCACCTACGACACTTCTGCCGATCAGGGCGCGCTCCGTGCGTTGAATCTGGTGATTAAGCAAGAGCCATTGTTGCCAAACAATGCCAAGACATATTCGCTGAAATCATCGAAGATTAAAGTCACTGGTACGGTCAACCGCAACCTGATAGCGCTGATGGACGGCTATCCACAGATGCCGGTGCCTGGATTCGCAATGTCGGATTATTCCAGCGCCACACGCCGCGAGGTGGTGGAGCAGATTAAGCGCCAAGTGCAGGGCATGAGCACCCTCGATGCCGTGAACACGATTCTCGACTTCGTGCAGAAGGCATTTGAGTATGCCACCGACGATGAGCAGTTTGGCTATGAGAAGCCATTCTTCTTTGAGGAGACGCTCTATTATCCTTATTGCGACTGCGAAGACCGTGCCGTATTCTACACCTATCTGCTGCGCAATGTGCTCGGAATGGATGCGCAACTTGTGCATTACCCTGGCCATGAGGCTGCGGTGGTGGTATTGCCAAACCCAATCAATGGCGTGGGCTATCGCTACAACGGAAAGGTGTATTATATCTCCGACCCTACATATATAGGCGCATCTACAGGTATGTGTATGCCCGATTATGAGAATACTGCTCCAGAACTTGAGTTGTACTAAAACAACATGAAATAAAGAGAGAATATGAAACGAAAACTATATACATTATTAATGATGATGCTCGTGGGCGCAAGTTGCCTGTGGGCACAGGGAATTTCGGTAACGACGTTTAAGCCATTGCAAAACGATATCACGGCAAACTTGGCTGGAACGCAAGTAAAGGACCAAAACGGCGAGGTGGCTGCCTTGATTAAGGTGGTGACCACGCAGACGGGCTTCTCGTTTGAGGGCGGTGCGGCAGGCATCGTGAAAGTAAAGCAAGAAGTGGGCGAGATATGGGTGTATGTGCCTCACGGCATCAAGAAGATCACGCTGAAGCACCCACAGTTGGGTATTCTGCGCGACTACTACTTTCCATGCCCAATCGAGGCTGCTTGCACCTACGAGATGACGCTTGCTTCGGGCGAGGTGCGCACCGTGGTCACTCAGGATGCCGGTGGCTCGTTCTTGGCAATGACAGTAGACCCTAAAAACGCAAGTGTGTATATCGATGGCGAATTGCAGCCGGTTGATGGCAATGGCGAATTGATGACCATGCTTCCGTATGGCGACCACCAATATCGCATCGAGGCAAACGGATATATGAATGAGGCTGGCGTGATAAATATCGGCAAGGAGACTGTCACTAAGGTAGTGCGATTAAAGTCGGCTCTCGCCACTCTCACCATCAATAGCGCTACACCGGGCGCCGATATCATCATCAACAATCAGAAGCGTGGCACAGGCGATTGGAGCGGCAGGCTCACGGCTGGTATGTATCTGATTGAGGTGCAAAAGCCAGGTTATCAAAGCTATCAGACCTCTATTCAACTTGCAAAGCAAGAGGAGAAGTCGCTCACTATCCCAGCTCTTGCGGCAAAATACGCCACAATGGTGGTGAGCGTGAAGCCAATCGGCGCGGAAGTTTGGATGGATGGCGAAAAATTGGGTGCATCTCCAAGTATATTTAATAAGGTGCTCGCCATGAAGCACTCTGTGGTGATAAAGAAAGATGGATATAAGTCGCTTGAAAAGACCATAGAGCTTGCCGAGGGCGAGAAGCAAACCATTGACGGCACTCTCGAAAAAGTGCAGTCGGCCGCTGCATCATCGCCGGCTGGCGGCTCACAAGGTGCCAACACCTATGTCGGCAGCACAACAAACAGTGCTGGCATAGATATGGTATATGTTCAAGGCGGCAGCTTCATAATGGGTAAAGATGCAGCGTCGGAAGACGAGAAGCCAGAGCACAATGTCACACTCAGCAACTACTATATCAGTAAGACCGAAATCACCCAAGGTCAATGGAAGGCGGTGATGGGCTACACCAAGAATTCAAGATTAAGCGACAATCAACCAGTGTGCGCAACTTTCTCAGAAGCGCAGCAGTTTGTGAGAGCGCTCAATCAGAAAACGGGCAAGAGCTATCGCTTACCTACCGAGGCTGAATGGGAATTCGCAGCGCGTGGTGGCAACAATAGCCGTGGATATAAATATAGCGGAAGCAACAATGCCGATGAGGTGGCATGGTACGGCAGTTTGTCGGAGTGCAAACCTGTGGCAACTAAGAAGCCTAACGAATTGGGCATATATGATATGAGCGGCAACCTTGAGGAATGGACTGCCGACTATTATGATAGCTATAGTAGCCAATCGCAGGTCAATCCTACGGGCCCAAGTCGCGGAAGCAAACGTGTGGTTCGCGGCGGTGGCTATTGGCATTCTATGGACTGGGCTGTGCGTATTGCTAATCGTGATGATCAAGAAGAGAATTCATCGATTTTCGGCTTCCGTGTGGTGATGTCGGCCAGTGGTTCTGGGGCGTCAATGACTCAAAACTTGCCTTCTTCGGGCAATTACAGCCCACGAGGCAACGGTACGCTCAAGCTTTTCCCTGTTTGGGGCGTTGACCTTGGCGTGTCTACTAAGAATGACCTTAAGAATCAGGGCTATAAGGTGGAAAACCGCTCGGATGGCGACAAATATGCAAGTATTAGAGGTATACAGTGCTGGGACTTCACACACGATGGCAAGTTCGAGACAATGTATTTCACCCATTATGATAAGATACCTACGGAATGGGAATCGCAAGGTTTTGTGAAGACATTGAGTTATAACGGATATATCAAATTCTTTACGCAGAATGGTTATAGCTATAAGGTGACCAAATCTCCGTCGGTGAAGGAATGGAGCGGCAGAAACACACTTTCTGCAGAACTTGAGTTCACTTCTGGCGATGGCAGATACCAAGTGCGCATAAGCTTTGATTATGGCAACGATAATGGCGAAGGCTTCACTGTTGATTCGCCAAATTCGGCTTACTCGTTTAATATCAAAGCGTTGTGATAAACCCAAATCGGTCATATACTAAGAAAAGATATAAATAAGAAATGGTGATGCGAAAGATAATATCAATCGTAATGATGGTGGCTGCGTGGATGGGCGTGGCGGCGCAATCGTTGTCGGTGACGGATTTTAAGCCGTTGCCCAACGACCTTACGGCCAATATGGCTGGCACTCAGGTGAAGGACCAAAATGGCGAGGTGGCGGCCTTGATAAAGGTGGTGACCACGCAGACGGGTTTCACCTTTGAGGGCGGTATGGCTGGTATTGTCAAGACTCAGCAACGCACGGGTGAGATATGGGTGTATGTGCCACACGGCATTAAGAAAATCACGATATTGCATCAGGCGCTCGGTGTGCTGCGCGACTACTATTTCCCATGCGCCATCGAGGCTGCTTGCACCTATGAGATGACGCTTGCCTCGGGCGAGGTGCGCACCGTGGTGACGCAAGACACTGGCGGTTCGTTCTTGGCAATCTCGGTGACACCCAAGAATGCCAGCGTGTATATCGATGGCGAACTGCAGGGAAACGACGGTTCGGGAGAGATAGTGAAACTATTGCCCTACGGCGAGCACCAATATCGCGTGGAAGCAGGAGGCTGTATGCCAGAGGCTGGCGTGGTGCAGATAGGCAAAGAGAAGTCGGTGCTAAGCATCGCGCTGAAGTCGGCATTGGCACGCTTGAGTATCGCGGCAAGCACGATGTTCACCGATATCTACCTAAATGAGCACGAACTCACATTTGATAGATGGAGCGGCGAGTTGCCAGCCGGAATGTATGTGATAGAGGGCCGAAAAGAAGGTTATCGCACACACAAGCAAACCATCAACCTCGCCAAGCAAGAGGAGAAAGAAGTGATAATTCCACCACTCGAACCGATTTACGGCATGCTGAGCGTGAATTTCAAGCCGATTGGTGCCGAGGTGTGGATGGATGGCAAGAAACTTGGCACCAGTCCAGACATTTTCAAGAGCGTGCTTGTAGGCACCCATAAGGTGGAAATAAAGAAAGATGGCCATGTGCCATATAGCGAATCTGTCACCATCGCTGAGGGCGAAACAAAAGCCCTGTCGGGAGCGTTGAGCGACAATCTTTATCCCGATTTCGCTGGCAAGATACCGGCAGAAGGCACCAAAGCCAGAGCCATGTATGATAAAGCGATAATGGGCGATGCTGCTGCGCAATGTAGTTTGGGCTATTGGTATGAAACAAGCGAAAAAGATATGGCGAGTGCCGTGTATTGGTATCGCAAATCGGCAGAATTAGGTAATATGTATGCGCAATGTAATTTAGGATTGTGCTATGAATTTAGCAAAGGCGTAAGCAAGGATATTAATGAGGCCGTGAAGTGGTATCGCAAGTCGGCAGAACAAGGCTATGTCACGGCGCAATATAATTTGGGAAATTGTTATCGTAAAGGCGAGGGCGTAAGCAAAGACTATTATGAAGCGGCAAAGTGGTATCGCAAGGCCGCCGAGCAGGGCTATGCCGATGCGCAATGTAGTTTAGGATACTGGTATGAAACAAGCGAAAAAGATATGGTGAGTGCCGTGTATTGGTATCGCAAATCGGCAGAATTAGGTAATAAGTATGCGCAATGTAATTTAGGACTGTGCTATGAATTTAGCAAAGGCGTAAGCAAGGATATTAATGAGGCCGTGAAGTGGTATCGAAAGGCTGCAGAGCAAGGCCAGACCAAAGCAAAGGAAAGATTGAAAGAATTAGGGTATTAGAAAAAACAAATAACCGATATAACTATGAGAAAAAGATTATTTGCAATTTTAGTGGTGTTGGCGTTGGTGCCAATGGCTGCTACGGCAGGAGAGAAACAAGAGGCTAAGCCTCTGAAGGAGTTGCAACAGGCGTTTGTGGACTTGCGTTTCGGCATGTTTATCCACTTCAATATGCCTACGTTTTGCCCAGAGGACTGGTGCGATCCAGATGCCAGCCCAGAGTTGTTCAACCCGGTGAAGCTCGATTGCTCGCAGTGGGCAAAGGCTGCTAAGTCGGCAGGGATGACCTACGGCTGCCTCACCACTAAGCACCATAGCGGATTCTGCATCTGGGACACCAAGAGCACCGACTACAACGTGATGCGTTCGCCACTGAAGCGCGACGTGGTGCGCGAGTTTGCCGATGCATATCGCAAGGCTGGTTTGAGAGTGATGCTGTATTACTCGATACTCGACACACATCATCGTTTGCGCCCAGGATGCATTCGCCCTGAGCATTTGACGATGATTAAGACACAGCTCACCGAGTTGCTCACACAATATGGCGACATCGATGCGTTGATTATCGACGGTTGGGATGCTCCTTGGAGCCGTATCTCCTACACCGACATACCATTTGCCGAAATCTATCGCATGATTAAGAGCCTTCAGCCAAATTGCTTGGTGATGGACCTTAATTCGGCAAAATATCCAGCCGAGGGCTTGTTCTACTCAGATATTAAGGCTTATGAGCAAGGCGCTGGCCAGAAAATCTCGAAGGACGAAAACAATCTGCCTGCTATGTCGTGCTTGCCATTGCAGCCACACTGGTGGTTCTGGAAGGATTATTTCCCAACAACGCCAGAACTGAAGACTGCGGAATTTATCGTGAAAGAAAACGTCGACCCAATGGGCAAGGTGTTCTGCAACTTTATGCTCAACGTAGCGCCCAATCGCGACGGCTTGATGGACGACAACGCAGTGAAGCGCTTGAAGGAAATAGGCGCACTTTACACCAAGCGCGGCCATGTGGCTGACCTCGGACACTTTGAGGATGCCATAAACGTGCCAAACATCGCTATTGGCAAACCAGTAGAAGGCACTTGGAGCTACGACTGCCAGTTGTTTGACTTTATCAACGACGACAGCTTTAAGACAGCGTGGTATGCTCACAACTCGGTGAAGAATCCTAATGTGACCATCTCGCTCGGTTCGGAGCAACCATTCAATGCCATAGTGATAACCGACGTAGAGAACGATGATATGCAGGAATATACCTTGGAATATCGTAGCAACAACGTGTGGAAGACCATATTCACAGGCAAGGCTAAGAACGCCAAGCGTGTGAAGTATCACCGCTTCGACACCGTATGGGGCGATGCCGTGCGCCTGACAGTGCATAGCTATAAGGGCGAAATGCTTGGCATAGAAGAATTGGGCATCTACAACGAGGTGCGATAATCCCCGATTTGAGTTAACCCCAGATATGGGTTAACCCCCTTCGACGTAGGAGAGGAAAACGAGAGCGACCGACAAATCAACGAGTGTTGATCTGTCGGTTGCTTGATATATCGATTATTCGCAAATTGGGTTATAACCCAATTTGGGTTTAAGCTTCGAGCTTGCGGTAGCGTATGCGCTTAGGTTCTTCTATGCCGAGGCGTTTAGCCTTGTTTACCTCATAGTCGGAGTAAGAACCTTCGAAGAAGAACACTTCGCCATTGCCTTCAAATGCGAGGATGTGGGTGCAAATGCGGTCGAGGAACCAACGGTCGTGGCTGATAACCACAGCACAGCCGGCAAATTGCTCAAGACCTTCTTCGAGAGCACGCAGGGTGTTCACGTCGATGTCGTTGGTAGGTTCGTCGAGCAGCAGCACGTTGCCCTCTTGCTTCAGAGCTAAGGCGAGTTGCAAGCGATTGCGCTCACCACCCGATAGCACGCCACACTTTTTCTCTTGGTCGCCTCCCGAGAAGTTGAAACGGCTCAGATAAGCGCGGGCATTGATTTCTCTGCCACCCATGCGCAGAGTTTCGTTGCCTTGGCTGATAACCTCGTAAACAGTCTTTTCAGGGTCGATGTCCTTGTGTTGTTGGTCAACGTAGGCGAGTTTCACTGTTTCGCCCACCTCGAATGTGCCCGAATCTGGAGTCTCAAGGCCCATGATAAGGCGGAATAGGGTGGTCTTACCCACGCCGTTAGGACCGATAACGCCGATGATTCCAGCAGGAGGCAACGTGAACGACAAGTCGTTGTAGAGCGTTTTGCCAGAGAAACTCTTAGCGATATTCTGCGCCTCAATCACCTTATTGCCAAGGCGTGGTCCGTTAGGGATGAATATTTCAAGGTGTTGTTCCTTCTCCTTTTGGTCCTCAGAGAGCAGACGGTCGTAGGAGTTAAGACGCGCCTTACCCTTGGCTTGGCGAGCCTTAGGTGCCATGCGCACCCATTCCAATTCTCGTTCGAGGGTCTTGCGGCGTTTGCTTGCCACCTTCTCTTCCATAGCCATGCGCTTGCTTTTTTGGTCGAGCCAAGAAGAGTAGTTGCCCTTCCAAGGAATACCCTCACCGCGGTCGAGTTCGAGAATCCATCCAGCCACGTCGTCGAGGAAGTAGCGGTCGTGGGTCACGGCGATAACGGTGCCCTCATATTGGTTGAGGTGTTGTTCCAACCAGTCGATGCTTTCGGCGTCGAGGTGGTTGGTAGGTTCGTCGAGCAGCAGCACGTCGGGCTTTTGCAGCAACAGGCGGCATAGAGCCACGCGGCGGCGTTCACCGCCC
>CAJLWM010000047.1 GCA_905210415.1 uncultured Prevotellaceae bacterium | reverse complement strand
GGCGGCGGTCAGCACTATGCGCCAATCGGCTGCCGATGACGGCAAACTGTGTGGCGCAGTGGTGGCGCGTTGCGGAGTGCGATTGTATGACGACCGATATGTGTGGGCGAGTGCACCGGTGATTGTGGGCGCTGAGCATACTGCAGCGTCGGCGCAATGGGCTACGCGGGAATTGGTGAGCGGCGGGAGCGGTATCACTGGGGTGCAATCGGGCGTCGCTAAACTTGCTGCATATCGGCTTGCCATTACAGCGGTGAAGGGCATCCCTGAGAAATGGGATGGGCTTGTGAAATCGGTTGATGTGCTTGTGAGCGAGGAATTGCTGCCGATATCGCTTAGTGGAAATGTTGAAATTCGATGTGTCACCACAACATCGGGCGGCAGCCGCAAGCAAACGCTGATGATTGCCCCGCGTGCAGCCGAAAAGGCTGCGCTTGCGCATCGTGCGGCGAATGTGGCGCGGTGGCGAGTGATAGCTTCGACTACTGATTTCGCTTCATTGCGCAAGGGCAAATGGACGTCGACAGGTTGCGTGAATGCTACGGCGCAAATCGTGCCAGGGTTTACTGCTTCGTCGGTGCTAACCTTGGGAGATGCGAGGAAAGTTGATTCTGTGGCTCTTCGTGCTGGCAATCGTGCCTCTGATTTGTTTTGCCGATGCTATGCTTCTGCATCGGGGCGCGTGTTTGGTGGGGATGTTACGTTTAAGCATCGTATACCGTGGAGCATAGCGCATTATCTTGGCGGAGAATTGCGCGATTGTGCTTGTGTGGCAGCTGTGGAGGTGCAAAGCGTGAGCGATAGCGGCAGACAAGTGGTGTCGTGGTGGGAGAATTTGCCGTTTACGCCTGATGCCATCAATGCTTTGGTGACGTATCCCGATGCCCGTGCCTCACACATCAAGATTTGGCTTCAGGGCGATGGCGGAGTGATGCAGTGGCAAAGTGAGATGCACCCTTCGGCCGACGGTGAGTATGCCGTGGCAGTATCTAAGGATTTGCTTAGGCGCACACTCGCCGACAATGGCGAAGCGCTGATTTCCCTTCCCGACATTCGCGGTTGGGACGAGCGTTGGATGGGAGGAGTGTCGCATTGCGACAGCGGAAATCCCTTGATGTGGCGCATTGATGGGAATGCGGTTGGTTTGGGTGTCGGTGCTATGGCAGTGTCGGTTCGCCCGCTCGTTGGTGGCGGATTCGGGCGCTATCCGTTGTTTTTGTTTTGTGGCGACGGGTTGTATGCGTTGCCGCAGCAAGGCAATGGCTCACTTGGTGATGCCCGTCTGGTGAGCCGTGAATGCATCGGCGCAGATAAGGCGCTTTGCTATATGGGCGATGCCATTGCTTTTGTGAATGCGCGAGGTGATGTGATGCAGCTGAAAGGCGCGTCGGTGAACACCTTGCTGCGAAGAAGTGAAGCGCGGTCTTTGGCATGGTGTGCCGCTGAGAATGAATTGTGGATGCTTGGCGATGATGGCGCTGTAAGCGTGATGATGCCAAGTCTGCGCTGTTATAGTCGCGACGAGCGGCTGGATTGGCTCTATTCATCACCCACGATGGTGCTTGGCGGAAGTGGCGGCACTATTGTGGACATCTCATGTGAAAAGTCGGGTGAAGAGAGGAAGGTAGAGGGGATGTCGCAACCGATTGTGATAGATGCTCAGATGCAGGGGCGGGTGCTTGAGGTGGTGTGGAGTGTGTTCTCCGATAACGCAGATGTGTTGCTGAAGATTTTCGGCGAACGAGGAGCATCGTGTCGTGGCTATGATATCTCGTCGCTGAGAGTGCATGGGTCGGTAGGCGCTCCTATTCACCATAGGGTTGTCGCTCCGTATCTACGTAGCGTGAGGGTGATGGTGTCGGGTAGTTTGCACGCTGGCGACGTGCTGCGTACAATGATCGTGAAGTGAAAAATTGGGTTAATCAGAAAAAAGTCGAGAGCCCACAGTTAAACGATCTTACTACGTGGACTCTCGAATATTAGTAAAGCGTAATCTTAAAAAAATCCCTATCAGCCATTAAAAGACATTTATATGGTTGATTGTTCTCAAGTGATTATTAAACCCAAATCGGTTATTAGACCGTATATGTAAATTTTGTTTTACTGCTTGGAGTCTTTCGTTTTTTATAAGGCATCTTTTGCTTGTTTTTAATTCGCAATAGCTTGCTATTACTCATTAAAAAGCAATTAAAATCTGCGCTTCTAAAATTCCGAAATCCATCCAAGCCCTAATGCCCGAATTGGGTAAACCTATTATTACGTTGCAAAGATATTGGCTTGCAAAACAAAAATGTGTCTAACTTAAAGAAAAAAGTGTCCATTTGATGTAGAAAAAAGTGTCTAATTCATAAGAGTTAGACACTTCGTATAATATATTTGATAATCTTTTGTAATGTAGAAAAACGGGTTAATTACTTGATATCCATCCGTTTCTTCCATTCTTTTGGTGTCATACCGGTGTTTGTGCGGAAAACATTGTAGAGTTGGGCGCGCGAAGAGAGTCCACACTCCATAGAGATGGTCTCGTTGCTGTATTCCGGGTGCTCAACCATCAGTTTTTTGGCTGCTTCAAATCTCAGATTCGATAGCCTGATGCGAAATGTGCATTGGTAGCGGAGGTCGAGATAGAATTTCAGGTCATCACGGCTGAAACCGATGATTCTCGATAGTTCGGTGATTGTGATGTCGCTATTGCTGTAGCCTTTGACGTTGTGCCAATTTTGCAAGGCGGCGTCTATTTTCTCGATCTTTTCGTCGGTGAGCATCGCCACGTCGGTTTTCTCAGATGGGCTGTTGGCGGAGCCTGCCTCTTGGTCGTCTTCGTTGAGAATTTCCTTATATTGTGATAGATTGAATCCGAATGCGATAAACGTCATAACAAAGAAAAGTAGAGCCAAAAGGACGAATGGGGCGAAGACGAGCAGTAGGGGTCGAAACAGAATCAGCGATGTGGCGATAAGCGTGAACGAACTGAGTATGAAAAATCCCGTATGGGTATAAGTTACGTATGGCGTGATGTCACCACCAATATTGTCGTTGATTTCCACTTTCTTTTGCTTGATGGCGCGATAGTATGCAATGGTGAAAAATATCATGAATGCTTGATTTAGCGCATACATCACATTGAGCGCTTTGCCTATGTGTAGACTGCCGTTTTGAAGGTGAGCAGAAAGGAATGTGGCTAATATTGTGATGTAGCATGCTATGCTTATGTTTCTGTATATTCGACGGGCGCGTCGGGTGCTCTCGATGTTGAGCAGCGAGTAGGTGAGCAGCGCAGCAGATGGCATGTAGAACAATATGTTGAAAGTGGCACCAACATCGTCGCCTTGTGCTCTGAGTCCGAACTTCATTTGCATGGTGAAGTGGATCACGAGCAGCATCATTGTAGAAGCCAAAATCCATCGCGATTTTTCGTATTTGCGGTTGGTCCACTTGATGAAAATTCGCGATGCTATAAGCAAAATCATATTAATTGCGCTTATGAGCAGGCAGGCATATTGTATAAGATATAATGTGGACATTTCTGAATAAGTTATAATTCTCAATATAAGACGTTTGCAAAGATAATGCAAACCCTTAGGGGTTGCAAAATTTTATGATTTAATTGACGTTAAAGATCAAAAAAATCTTTTGTGCTTTTTTAACACCGCCACATTTCGGGGTTTTTGAAACCTTGATTGTGTGAATTAGGGGAATAAATGTGGATAAAAGCACATGAATATGCGAAATAAAGGTTGGATTGACCAATTTTTCCCACTTGACGACCAAAAAAATATGTGTCGCGTAAGAAAAATATTTTCGAAGTAATTTTGGTTTTCTTTTGTTTTCAACAACTTTTTTTTATACTTTTGCGAGAAAGAATCAGGAACACTGGTTTTTAAAAGTTGTTTTATAGATAATTGTGTATTTTTGTAGAAGGGTGGGGAGTCGTGAGACTGCCCATCTTTTGTTTTTTTGTCCCTATTAGAAGTAGGGTTTGTGAATTGTTATTGATGCATCAATGCGTTGTGTAGGCTGGTGAAGGCGTCGCGCAGGTTGGCGCGTGGTGTGCCCACGTTGAGTCGCATAAATCCTTCGCCTTGTGCGCCGAACATTGCGCCGTCGTTGAGCGCGAGTTTTGCTTTGTTGACAAATAGGTCGATCAGTTGCTCGTGGCTGAGGTTCAGTCCGCGACAGTCGAGCCACACCAGGAATGAGGCTTGCGGACGCATAGGCTTGATGCCGGGAATGTGCTCAGCGCAAAACTCCTCCACATATCTCACGTTGTCTTCCACATAGGCGAGCATCTGCTTGCGCCACTGCTCACCTTGGCGATAAGCGGCAATGGTGGCGATAGGCGCGAATAGGTTGGGTGAATCAAACTCGTTGGCGTCGACCCATGCATAGAATCGTTCGCGTAGGTCGTCGTCGGGCACGATGCAATAGCTGCTCACGATGCCGGCGATATTGAATGTCTTGCTTGGCGCGCCAAATGTGATGCTGCACTTGGCGGCTTCGGGGCTGATGCTGGCAAATGGTGTGTGTCGGTGGCCGAATAGCGCCATGTCGCAGTGTATTTCGTCGCTAATCACGATGATGTCATGCTTGTGGCATATTTCAGCGAGTCGGTGCAAGGTGTCGGCGCTCCACACTATTCCTGCAGGGTTGTGCGGGTTGCTAAGTATGAGCATCTTGCAATTGTCGTCGATTATGCTCTCAAGATTGTCGAAATCCATGGCATACGATCCGTCGGGGAGATGCTTGAGAGGATTCTCCACGATTCGGCGATGGTTGGCCTCAGGCACCAATCTGAACGGGTGATACACCGGAGTCTGAATGATGATAGAATCGCCCTCGTTGGTGAGTGCGTTCACAGCCATACCTATTCCTTTCACTATTCCGGGGATGTATCTTAGCCAGTCTTGCTTTACTTCCCAGCCGTGATGGCTGTTTAGCCAATCGATGATGCATTGCCAATATTCATCGGGGATGGTGGTGTAGCCGAATATCGGATGGCTGATGCGCTGTTTCAGGGCATCTACAATGAAATCTGGGGTAGCAAAGTCCATGTCGGCCACCCAATGGGCTGCAAGGTCGTTCCTGCCGAAGTGTTCTTGCAGGGCATCGGTTTTCACGGCGCCTGTGCCACGTCGGTCTATGATGGTGTTGAAGTCGTACATAATATATAGTGTTGTGATTAAGAGTTATTCTTCATTATGTTGATTAGTTTCTTGTAGTGTGGGCTGGTGATGGCGAAGAATGTTGCCATGCCGATGATGTGGATGACAGCCATAGTCCAGAACGTGGTGCCGTAGCCGTAGTGCTCGGCCACAACGCCACCCACCAGCACGCCCACGCCCATGCCGAGGTCCCAAGCGGTGAGAATGGTGCTGTTGGCTGTGCCTCGTTCGTTGTGGTGCGCCACGGCGATTATCATGTTTTGGAATGCGGGCCACATGTGTCCGTTGCCAAGGCCGATGAGCAGCGCCGAGGCGTAGTAGCCTATCATGTTAGGGCAGGCGATAAACAGCGTGTAGCCGATGGTTGAGAGTATCACGCCCTCCATGGCATTTGGCAGCAAAAGCCCTTTGCGCAGGCTCTTGGCGCCTTGTAGGCGCGAGAGTATAAGGCCTGCCGAAAGTATCAGGAAGTAGGTGCCGGTGCCGCTGGTGATGCCGAGTTCCTCTTTTCCGTAGATGGCGAGGTAACTGCTGAGTATTCCCCAGCAAAGCCCGAAGAACAATATGTTGAGGGCGAGGAACCAGCCGCGCATCAAGAAGAAACGGTCGAGCGAAATCTGTCGGTTGCTCTTCTCTATAACGCGAGGTTGCGTGTGTATGCCTTGCGCCAATACTAGACCAAGCGCTGCCACGATAAGAGCCGACCAGAATATGATTTCGAAATTGTGGGTGGAGTGGTAGATGTAAAGGCCAGCCATAGGTGCGGTGGCAGAAGCGAGATTGTTGCTAAGTCCGTAATAACCGATGCCTTCGTTTCGCCTCGATGATGGCAGCACGTCTATGGCCATGGTGCTGTTTGCCACGGTGGCTGCGCCAAACGGACCGCCGTGCAGTGTGCGCAGTATGGCGAACGACAATAGCGAAGTCCCTGCCACATAGCCGCCAAAGAATAGAAAGTTTACCAGTAGACACAGCATTAGCACCTTTTTGCGCTGAAAACTGTCTACCATAAATCCGCTGAATGGGCGCAAGAGCAGCGCTACCACCGAATAGCCCGACAAGACAAATCCGATAACGTCTTTCGATGAATGAAATGTTTCGCTCATGTATAGGGGTAGCAAGGGTGTAATCAGATAGAACGAGAAAAACAAGGTGAAGTTGATTAGCATCACTTTGTTGTAGTTGGCGTTCCACAATCGTTCGGTGTTTGTGCTGTTCATTGCTCGGAAGTTTGTATTGCTTTGGATTTTCAAAGATAATAAAAAATGTTGGGATTTCATCTGATGTAAGGCGATGAGGACGAATAACAACTAATATATGCAGAAATAGTGTATAAAAATACAAAAGTATAATTATTTGATGAAAAAAGACAAAAAATTACGAAAATGTCATGCTATAATTGAAAAATGTGTGTATATTTGCAGTGTTGATACCGAAAATGATGGCAATATTCAAGTCTGAAATGTCGGAATTGGAGCCTCTAAAATGGTATCGAGTATATAAATATACGTAAAACTGCATAAACAAGAAAAGGCTATGAAACAGGAAGTACCTTACAAGATTTATCTTGCCGAAGACGAAATACCTACCCAATGGTATAATGTACGTGCTGATATGAAGAACAAACCAGCACCATTGCTTAACCCTGCAACGGGCAAACCGCTCACGCAGGCAGAACTGGAAGCGGTGTTCTGCTCGGAATTGTGTAAGCAAGAGTTGGACAACGATACCAAGTGGTTTGACATACCTGAGGAGATAGTAAATTTCTATAAGATGTATCGTCCTTCGCCATTGGTGCGTGCTTACTTCCTGGAGAAGGCACTCGGTACTCCTGCCAAGATATACTATAAGTTTGAGGGAAACAACACCTCTGGCAGCCACAAACTGAATTCAGCCATTGCGCAAGCCTATTATGCCAAGAAGCAAGGTCTGAAGGGCGTGACCACCGAGACTGGTGCCGGGCAATGGGGCACGGCGTTGAGCATGGCATGCTCGTATTTCGGGCTCGATTGCCAAGTGTATATGGTGAAGTGCTCTTATGAGCAAAAGCCATTTCGCCGCGAGGTGATGCGCACCTATGGCGCACACGTCACTCCATCGCCAAGCAACACCACCAATGTGGGCAGGAAGATACTTGCCGAGTTCCCTGGCACTACGGGTAGCCTCGGTTGCGCCATCTCGGAGGCTGTTGAGGCTGCGGTGAGCCAAGAGGGTTATCGCTATGTGCTCGGGTCGGTGCTCAATCAGGTGCTGTTGCATCAAACCGTGATTGGCTTGGAGACAAAGAAGGCGCTCGACAAATATGGCATTAAGCCCGATATTGTGATTGGGTGTGCGGGTGGCGGATCAAACCTTGGTGGATTGATAAGCCCATTTGTGGGAGAGAAACTGCGTGGCGAGTCGGATTGCCGCATCATAGCTGTAGAACCAGCGTCGTGCCCAAGTTTCACTCGCGGCAAATATGCCTATGACTTCTGCGATACGGGTATGATATGTCCGCTGGCTAAGATGTACACCCTCGGAAGCCAGTTTATACCATCGGCCAACCATGCAGGTGGATTGCGTTTTCACGGCATGAGCACCATCTTGTCGCAGTTGTATCACGACGGATTGCTCGAAGCGCGCGCAGTGGAGCAGACCTCGGTGTTTGAGGCCGCAGAGCAGTTTGCCAGAGTGGAAGGTACGTTGCCGGCGCCAGAGAGTAGCCATGCCATACGCGTAGCCATCGATGAGGCGCTCAAGTGCAAGGAGACGGGAGAGGAAAAGACCATCGTGTTTGGACTTACTGGCACTGGTTACTTCGACCTTTATGCTTATGAGCAATACAATAATGGTACGATGTTAGACGTGATACCTACCGACGAACAGATTGCCGCAAGCCTCGCCAAATTGCCAAAGGTGGAAGAATAAACCCAAATCGGGCATTAGGCCGTATATGTAAATTTTTTCTACTGCTTGGAGTTTTCCGGTTTTTTATAAGGCATTTTTGGTTTCTTTTTAATTCGCAATAGCTGGCTATTACTCATTAAAAAGCAATCGAAACCTGCACTTCTAAAATTCCGAAACCCTGCCTAGCCCTAATGACCGAATTGGGATAAATGAAGCAATACGATAATAGTTAAAAGGTTTTAGGTTTATTGATTCTCAAGGATATCTTGGGGTAAACGCCGACGGATGAGCCTGTGAGGGCGTGTCTGTCGGCGATTTGGCGTTTAATGTGCAAAAAGTGGCTGATTTGTTGTGGTTAAGATAGCAGAAAAGTGTATTTTTGTAAAAGCGAATGCTAAACCGCAATAATTGACTATGAGCGAACCGGAAAAATATGCTGAGTATGGGTTGGTGGATATTGCTTCAATCGACCCATCAATAAAGGTGGAACTGAAATATGGCACCACCGATAATTTTATGCATCGGGTGATGTATAGTATGTCTGACAGGGCGTTTGCCGAGGAGAATTTGGCGAGGGCTGTGTCGGCTGCGCAGCAATTGCTGAAGACCATCAATCCGAGCCTGTCGATTATCGTGTATGATGCAGCGCGCCCTATAAGCATTCAGCGCATGATGTTTGATAGCGTGAAGGGCACTCCGAGCGAGCGATATGTGGCTAATCCTTACGACAAGATTCGTGGCGGATATCACAATTATGGGCTCGCTGTGGATATTGCCATCGTAGACGAGCAGGGCAAGATGCTCGATTTCGGTACGGGATATGATTCGTTCTCCGAGCTTGCTCATCCGGGCAATGAGGCCGTGCTGGTGAATAAGGGCTTAATCTCGATGCAAGCCTATGAAAACCGCATGCTGCTGTATTATATCACTGCCAAGCAGGGATTGTTGCCCTATGAGTTTGAGTGGTGGCACTATCAGCTCGTGCAGCGCGATGAGGATAAGCAACGATATAGATTACTTGATTTTTAATTCCCCATATAAGAGAGATATTTATGAACTTTAGAGATAGATTGGATAGCGCTTTGCGCCGTGAACGATATTTGTTGTGGATGATGATTCTGCTGGTTGTGGTGGCGGTGATGACATATTTCTGCCATCCGCAGAAGGGCACTGTCGAGATACTTTTCGACGTCACTTTCTCGCTTGCCACTACCATCATCACAGTGCTGATTGTTGACCTTTACAACAAAAAGGAGTCAGATGGCGTGATAAAAGACTTGGTGAAGGAGTTGATTCTTGTGAAGGACGATTCACTTGTGACTCACTATAGCCATAAGGACAACAAGGATATCATCGACAATTGCCTTGGCGCTCTCTATCCAAAGGGGCAGGGCATCGACAAGTCGCTGATGGGACTTATCAACAGTATGTCAACATTCCGCCAGGACTTCTGCTACGATGTGGATCTGGATGAGTTGCGTGGCGGCGACGACAGAATAGAAGTGTCGCAGGAAATCAAATACACCCGCATGTTTTTCACCAACGGTTGTGTGGATTTTCAGGTGAGATGCTTGTTTGCCTTAGACAACGGCATTCTTGATGATAAGCTCAACGACACCTCGTTTTTCTATCGCGAGGAACTGACCGACGATGAGTTTGTCGCTCAGATTAAGGATGTGTTGCTTCATAGCGATGACCCAACAGATATGACGCGCAAAATCTGCAAGATGCTCGATTTCAGTTTGGGCGTGAAAAACCAGAATCTGCCGGGTAATGCCAAGGAACCTATCCCAATGTCGGATATACATATCGATGTTGACGACATGTGCAGGTATTTTATCATACGTTATGATTTGCCGAAGAAGTATGTGCGCTATCTCAGCGGAGGCGAGTTGTGTCAATATCGCGCCTATATGAAGTGTCGCTATCCGATGCAGAAGAGCAGCCACTTCTATTGCGTGTTTTCTGAACCTACCATCGGTCGCACCAATTTCTCTATCGACTTCAATAATGTGGTGGGAGATGTGGCTAAAGATGTGCGTTATCAGACATTCCTGTCGTCGTATACGCCTATCGAAAGCGAACTAAGAAATTTCAAAAACGATGAGATAGAGGTTAGAAGCCGTTCGATATCGTTCTCGTCGGATAAAGCTATATATCCTCGCTCGGGTATGGTGTTTATTTGGAAATAGGAGGTGTATAAATAATGTCAGATATCAGAAGCAAGCGCATTTATCGTGTGACGTTGCTTGGAGGTGTAGTCAATGCACTTCTGCTTGTGGCAAAGTTTATGGCTGGTATTATGGGCCATTCTGCTGCTATGGTGGCAGATGCCGTGCACTCGTTGAGCGACTTTGTGACCGATGTGATAGTGCTGATTTTCGTGCGGTTGAGCAATAAGCCTGCCGATGAGGATCATGCCTATGGTCATGGCAAATACGAGACCATAGCAACGTCGATTATCGGTGTGGCTCTGCTGGTTGTGGCCATTATGCTCGGTTGGGGAGGCTTGACGAAAATCTACGCCTTTGCTTGTGGCGAGCAGTTGCAGTCGCCGGGCGTTATAGCTCTTGTGGCAGCCATTGTGAGTATAGCATCGAAGGAGTGGGTGTTTCGCATCACACGCAAGGTGGCCGATGAGGTGCAGTCGTCGGCGCTCGAAGCTAATGCGTGGCATCATCGCAGTGATGCCATGTCGTCGATTGGCACAGCCATCGGCATCGGTGGCGCTGTGCTGCTTGGCAGCGAGTGGGCTGTGCTCGACCCGATTGCCGCTGTGGTGGTTAGCGTGTTTATAATCAAGACGGCTTTCGCACTGATACGCAAATCGTCGGGCGAACTGCTTGAGGAGCGACTCCCGAGAGAAACCGAAAACCATATACGCGAGATTGTCTATCGCACTCGCGACGTGAAAGATATTCATCACCTTTACACACGCCGCATAGGTGGCGTCATTGCCATAGAGATGCACCTTCGTCTGCCGGGCGAAATGCCTCTCGCCGAGGCTCATAGCCGCGCCAGCGAGGTGGAGCGCAATCTGCGCAAGGAGTATGGCGACTCCACGCACATCATGCTGCACTTAGAGCCTACAAAGTAATACCTGTTTTGAGAGTTGGGGCGCGTTATTGTGCATCGCTGAGCAGGCCGGTGCTGGAGTCCATAATGTAGCCTTTCACGGTCACGTCGTGAGGCATAAGTGGATGGTTGCGCACCAGATCTACGGTTTCGAGTATGGCATCATGCACATTGTCAAATCCGTGTAGCCATTCCTCCAGATTGATTCCACAGTGCTTCATCAGCGATATGTGTTCCTCGTCGATGCCGCGTTGGCGCATCAGGTGGAGCATTTCCTCGCCGTCCATACCCTGCACGCCGCAGTCGGTGTGGCCAATCACCATTATCTCTTCCACGCCAAGCTCATATACGCTCACCAGCAGGCTGCGCATGGTGCTGTCGAATGGGTTGGTGATTACGCCTCCGGCATTCTTTATGATTTTCACGTCGCCGTTGCGCAGACCGAGTGCTGCGGGGAGCAGTTTGGTGAGTCGGGTGTCCATACAACTCACTATTGCTATCTTTTTGTCGGGATATTTTGTGGTCTGGTATGGCTCGTATTCTTTGTTGGCAACAAAGTTGCGGTTGTATTCAAGTATTTCCTTTATCATAATTTGTCTAAATCGTCATATAGTTTCTGTAGGTATGCTTTGCCGCATTCGGTGCATTGCTTGGTGTCACCCCCTTGGGTGAATACGGCTTGCTTCATCTTGTTGTCGAATATCACGGTGGCGCTGTCGGTGACAATGCCGAAGGCGTCGGGCACGGTGAAGAATGCAAACTTCGGCGTTGACTTGCTCATCAGGTTCTTGCTGAATGTGAAGTCGTTGTGCTTGATGCCTAATTGGCCGAGCAGAGTGGCTGCGATGTCGTGTTGCGACCCGATGGCGTCTATTTTCATCGGTCGGGCTATAGCGCCGCCGGTGATGATGAGCGGTATCTCGTAGCGCTTGCGCGTGAAGTTGTCGAGGTGTTCGGTGTATGCGCCCACGTGGTCGGGCACCAGCACTACCAGCGTGTTGCGCCACGATGGCAGTTGGGCATATTGGCGCATCAGGTTGCCTATCAAGCTGTCGGTGTAGGCAAATGCGTTGAGGCGTTTATCGGCAAGGCGTTTGTATGGCACATCAAATGGTTCGTGGCTCGATGAGGTCTGAAACACTCTCAGGTGCGGAGCCTTGCTTGAGGGCGATTTGATGTCGGCAAGCAGGCGCTGCGCCACGATGTGGTCGGGCACGCCCCATTTGCTGAGTTTGTCTTTAATGGGGAAGTCGGCATCAGAGATGATGTGCTGATAGCCTTGCGACACAAGCCACGAACGCTGGTTGGCAAAATCCACATCGCCGCCGTAGAAGTAGGTGCTTGTGTAGTGCTTAGCCTCGGCGAGCGATCGCGCCAGCGAGGGCAGATGTGCCGATTTGGCTGGATATTTCATGATTGAATGGGTGGGCTGTGCTGGATAGCCGCTGAGTATCGACACCAGGCCGCGGTCGGTGCGGAAACTGTTGGCAAAGAAGCGGGTGAAGGAGATGCTGCTTTGCGCTATGGAGTCGAGGTTGACAGCTACGTCGCCTTGCGTGCCAATAGATGGCAGTAGGTCGTTGGCGAAGCTTTCCATTATCACTATCAGTATGTCGGGGGCACCGTTGGCTATGGCTTCGGGCGATAGCAGAGGCGTGGTGTCGTCGTCGCTTTGGCTAATCATTGCCTCAAACGTCTTGGTGGCTTTTTCATCGGGCATATAGCGATATTGCGTGCCGAAATCCTCTTGGTGAGAAAGCGATTCCATAAGGCTGAATAGCGGATTCACGGCGGCGTGATTGAGAAACGCGTTTTGGCTGTAATATGCTTTGCCGGTGTTGGCGGTAGACACCGTCAAACCTCCGCGTATGGCAAGAAACATTGCTGCTGCCGATATAATCATGGCTGCGAGGGTGCCGATGCGATGGCATGTCCAGAGGCGTTGCTTGGTGCGCAAGGCATACCATATTGCCACGGTGAGTATTGCTGCAAGCAGAATGCCGAATGCGCTAAACCACACGCTGGTGCTGGCGAAGGCATCAGCTGGCGATGTGAAGAAGTAGAATAGCGGTGTGCTGTCGAGTGGGTAGTTCCAAAATGGGTAGAGGGCCATGTTCAGAACAAACGAACAAGCGATGAGTGCCGCAGCCACCCAGAAATAGCCGTTCAGAATGCGCTGCGTAATCTTGCCGTTCACCCAGATGCTTGCTATCATTGTCAGGCAGGGCACTATGCTTAGGTAGCCAGCCATAGAAATGTCGAGTGTGAGCCCGTGCCAAACCACGGCAGAAATGTTGCTCCAGAAGCCACACTGCTGTGATGGGCACATGGCCTGTTGGATAATCAGAAATAGCGGTTTTTGTAGCACAAAAGCCAATAGGATAGTGCAATATGTGGTGATTAATGTCTTTACCTGTTTCATGATGAACAATTTTTACGCCTACAAAAGTACAAAAAGTATGGTAAAACCAAATCTACTTATTAAAAAACAAGCAAAATATGCACTTTAATGTGTTATCGCCATTCGGGTACGGACTCGTTTTCCACGGATGGTGATGCGTTTCCCGCGGATGGTGATTTTTGTGAGTGTTTTTGTATCACGCAGGCGGATGGTTTTGCTCACACAGATTCCGCAGATTGGGCAGAGGATAACCGAAGTCATTGGCATTTGGGATCCATCGTCGTCGAAATTCCAAAAAATCTGCTTAATCTGCGCCCATCTGCGTGAAAAAATACCACCATCCGCGAAAAACCCACCACCATCTGCGGGAAACCCACCACCGAATATATGACGACATCAGCGAGAGCGGTGAAGCCGCTCGTCTTAAACCCGAAGGGTGAAATAACCGCTTGCTAGCGAGCGCAGCGAGTCTGCTGGCGGACAGCTCGGTAACCGCCCTCACTATCCTGCGTGCCGAAGGTACGCGTCCTAGGCGCCAATCATATTATGGTGACTATCAGCCTCTCCGAGGCTGTGGTGTTGGGGCATAGCGTACATCAAACAATTCCGCTTCGCTCCATAAGTTTGATGCTAAATATATTGCAACGTCTCCGACGTTGTTTTATCGGTTATCATCGCAAGATCTGTTCAATCTGCGGAATCTGCGTGAAATTAGATTACCCATCGGCGCGAAATCCGAAGCAAAACCGGCAGCGGGTTATTGGGCGTTGATGCCGCGTTTGAGCAATTCTTTGCGCAGGTCGTCGGTGCCTTTGAAGAGAATGCCGTCGATGCCCACGGCGCGGCAACCGTCGATGTTGGCTTGCTTGTCGTCGACAAACACGCATTCCTCGGCTTTCAGCCCGAAGCGCTCCAGGGCACGCAGGTAAATGTCAGCTTCGGGTTTCAGCAGATGCTCTTCGCACGATAGAACCCTGTCGTCGAGCAGAGAGAAGATGTGTGGAAAATTTTGCATCGTCTCATACACCTTGCTCGACCAGTTGCTTAGTCCGTACACGGGATATCCGTTGCGCTTGAGCGTTGATAGCAGGTCGTACATGCCAGGCACTTCGCCGGTGATAACCTCCTGAAAGCGATGGTTGAATGCCCCAAACAGCACGGCGCACGCAGGGTGCTTAGCTTGCAGAGCCTTGATTTGCTCATCGAAAGGAGTTTCCTCGCGGTCGAAGCTTGAATAGGTCTGTTCGTCGAGGGTTACAGTCTTAAATTCGTTGAAAGCCTCGTCGCTGAGAGGGTATTCGGCACAGAGCATATCGAAAAACTGGTCGAAGTCGTAGTCTACCAGCACCTTGCCGAAGTCAACTATGATTGCGTTGATTTTTGTCACGTCGATAAATTTTTATTTTTTGTTTCGTAGTAATTCAGCTTTGTCCACCACTACCCAGATGGTGTCCACCACTTTACCTTCGCGTCCGCTGCCGAGGTTGTTGAGAGGTTTGGCAAAGTTGCGGTCGAGCACGGTCACTTCGTCGATGAAATAGTCGGTGTCGCCACGGTTGCAGAACAGGTTTTTCAGGCCCCACACCTCGTGGTAGCGCAGTTTCAGTTTCCAGCCCTCCACTTGAGCTTGCTTCATCAGTTCTATCAGTTCGCCCTGGTCGGTGCGGTCGTTGTCGAAGCTGAAGGCAAACGGTTCGCCGCTGGTGTTCATACCGGTTTGGGTCATATTCATTCGGCCCTCCCACGAATCCCATATCACGCCTTTGGTGGTGAATTCTATTAGGTTGCCTACTTTTTCGCCGTTTGAATAATTCTCTTTGCAGCTATAGAGGCTCAGCAGAGCCACGGCTGCGATGATGATTTTTAATGTATTTTTCATACGTCAAAGTGTTTTATTCTAAGTCCAAAGGTATACAAAAAAGGCGACTTTGGCAAAAAGTAGCAAAAAGTTGATATATTGGATTAAAATTTTCTGTAAAAAGTTGGAAAATATTTAAGAAAATAAATTATATTTGCACTATAAGTTGCAAAGTGAAGAATTTATAGCGTTAATTCTTTATCTTTATAAAGAGGTTTGAAACTTAATTGTTGTGACGTAGTCTGTGATGATTGCGCAGAACAAGATATTGTTTTTGGAAAAAATCAATATGGAGAATAGAGTAAATATATCTTTTATTGATTAAAGCGGAGGGTCATCGATGCGAATCGGAGACCCTTGTTTTACGTCCCCCCCCCCATGTGGTTTTATCCCCCGCAGATGGTGGTGGGTTTTTCGCGGATGTTGGTTTTATCTCACGCGGATACCCGCAGATTAATCAGATTTTTTTGGATTTCTACGACGGTGAATTCCAAATGCCAATGATTTCGGATGGCCATTCGATACCACCCGCCGGTA
>CAJLWM010000046.1 GCA_905210415.1 uncultured Prevotellaceae bacterium | reverse complement strand
AAGGCATCTTTTGCTTGTTTTTAATTCGCAATAGCCTGCTATTACTCATTAAAAATCAATCAAAATCTGCGCTTCTAAAAACTCGAAATCCGACCAAGCCCTAATGACGAATTAGGTTAAAAAAACATAATGGGCTGCGTCACAATGATAGTGAGCAGCCCATCTGCGTAAGTTTATAATAGGATGATTACTTCTTATCAAATTTAAATCCGGCGTACATTCCATTGTAGCTGTTGAGCAGAGAAGTCAATGTAGAGAGTGTGGCATTGCCAGAATACTTCGATACTGCAGTAAGCAGGGTGTTGAGTTTGCTCATGTCAAATGTGATGCTCAGTTGAGTGCCCTTTTGCACATAAGCAGTTACGCGGCTGAGTTTCGACTTATTGAGCTTGCCGAAATTGAAGACCATCGTGCCGTCGGTAGTACCCTTGGCGTATGTGCCAGCGATAGAGCGACCGTTCTTGAGGTTCATAGTGAATTTGCCTTGTCCGTCAAAAGTCATTGAGAAATCTTCGAGGTGGGCGTTCTTGTAGTAGCGTTGCAACTTGTTTTCGATGGCTGCTTGAGCGGCAGTGCCACCTGCTTTTTGCAGAAGGTTTTCGCTTTTGAACACGATTGCCGGACCTGCTGACACCCATGTGCCATTTAGGTCGGATACTTCTACTTTGTCAGAAGAGATGAGTGAGTTTACCACTCCGTTGAGGTCTTTAAGATTCGATAAATCCCATGCCCAAGAATTGGCACAGGCGATAGTGGCAAAAAGTGCCACGATAAGTGATTTAATTTTCATAGTTCCTAAAATTAAAATTCTCTTTTTGCGTAAAAAATTGCGACAAATTTAGTATAAATGCATTTTATAAGCAATAGACAAAAATGTTGCACAAAACGAAGATAATGCGCAAAAACGCCTGTTGAGGGTGAAAAATGGAACGTGTAAAATGTAAGAAAAATGTGCAAATTTATCTATTTTGCGAATTGGATATTAGTTTTTGTGGGATGGTTAGATAAATTTTGAACAAAAATGCATACCTTTGCATAGGTTAAGATGCATAAATCGCGACATGCATTTTTTTAAAGGTAAAAAAAGATTAAAACAGTTTAAGATAAAAATATTAATACGTAAAAAAGGATGAGACAAGGTTTATTATGGGTAGCCGCAGCCATGACTGTAGCGTTGGCTTCTTGTTCGAACGACGAACCAAGAGGCGCAACAGGTTACGGCGAATTTACGCCCACATTTACGGCAGACTTTGCCGTGCAGGCAGCAAGTGCAGAGAATGCATCTGCTGCACCAGCAGTGTCGCAACCAAGCGTGTCGGACTTTTTTGTGCACCTTTCGCGCACAGATGGCACGGTTGATAAGACATGGAGTAAGGTAAGCGAAATGTCGGCTAATGAAAAATTCCCAGTAGGAAAATATCAGATAGAGATGTATTATGGCGACATCAATGAAGAAGGTTTTGATAAGCCATATTTCTATGGTTCGTCGGATTTCACTATTTACGACGGTGATGTGGCTAAGCCAGAGGTGGTGGCTACATTGCAAAATGCTATGGTGAGCTTCGACTACACTGAGGCATTTAAGAATTACTTCACCGATTATTCTACCACCATTCACTCTACTGGTGGATCATATATCACATTTACTAAAGACGAGACTCGTGCCGCTTATGTTAAGCCTGGCGATGTGAGCATAGCAATGACTCTCACCAATCGTGAAGGCAAGACTGTAACACTTGAACCAGCCGGTATCACTGATGCTAAGGCTCGCACTCACTATCGTGTGACATTCGACGTCAACGGCGGTGAAGTGGGCGATGCAGTGCTTCGCATCACATTCGACGAGAGCGTGGTTGACGGTGGTGAAGTGCTTGTGACACTTGGCGACGACATTTTTAATGCCGATGTGCCAGCTGCCACACCAAACAACTTCACTGCAGGCGAAACCTTGCGCTACTCTGAGGGCGATGAACCGGCCGAGGGACCAAAGGTGTCGTTGAGCGCAATGGCAGGATTTAGCGAAGTGGTGCTCACCACACAATCAGAATATTTGCTCAGCCTTGGTTGGCCGGCCGAAATCGACCTTACTAAGGTGTCTCCAGAGCAACGTGCATTCTTGCTTAAAAATGGCTTGAAGGTATCGGGCTTGTGGGGCAAGATGAGCAATATGGCAATGGTAGATTTCACTGGCGTGGTGCCAAATCTGCGCGTGTACAACGGCAGCAGCACACACACATTCTCACTCACTGTGAAAGACGTGCTTACCCGTGTGAGCGAACCAGTATCGTTCACCGTGTCGGCTCCATCGGTGATTCTTGCTATGCCAGCAAGCACCACCACGGTGCTTGGCACAGGCGAGGCAACTTGCGAGGTGACATATAGCGGAATGGATTTCGAGAAGAACGTCAGCATCCAATGCCTAAAGAGCAATGGCACTTGGGCTAACAGCCAAATAAAGAATGTGACATCGCTCGGCGATAACAAGTATAAGGTGACATTTACTGTACCAACATCTTCTTCTACGGTGCAAGCAAAGGCTGTGTATAAGAATGGTGTTAAGTCGTCGGATGTAATGAACGTTGTGCCTGAAAGCCCAACAATCACACTTTCAAGCGAAGAAGCCGACGTGTGGGCTACTAAGGCCACCGTATCGTTGGCTACATCGGCTGGTAAGGCTGCTGATATGGCAAATATCGCCACAGTATATGTTTCTAAGGATAACGGATCGACATATTCAAAGGCTTCAAACGTCACTGTAAGTGGCGATAAGCTCACAATTGCAGGACTTACTGCTGGCACTGCATATAAGGTGAAGGCATCGGTAGTGAACTCAGCCGACAAGGCAAGCGCGCCAATCGAATTCACCACAGAATCGGCTACACAATTGCCAAATAGCGATATGGAATCGTGGAACAAGAAGGGCATAGGCAGCAGCCACTACGACTATCTTCCATACGCAAGCGGCGAATCGGATATCTGGTGGGCAACAAACAATGCTCGTGGCTACGACTACTCTGTATTCCGCGTGTCGGTGACATCGGGTTGTGCAGTTAGCTACAACAGCACAGTGAAGCATGGTGGCTCACACTCAGCACAAATCTACACCAGCGGTCACGGCGGTGGCTATGCATCTACCAGTTCGATAATATATCCTGCGGGAGCATTTGCCGGCAGCTTGTATATCGGCACATATAAGTGGAGCAGGCCAAATGAGACAGTGACCACAGGTCATGCATTCTCATCACGTCCATCATCGTTCTCGTTCTGGTATGAATATATGCCAAAGAACAGCGACCAATTTAAGGCAGAGATTGAGGTGCGTGCAGGCGAGGAAGTGATTGCAAAGGGCGAATTCATTCCTGAAGCAACAAGCACATCCGACACAGCATTTAAGCAAGCCACTATCAATCTGGCTTACACCAACAAGAGCAAGAAAGCGACATCGATATATGTACGATTCCTTTCTACTACAAAGACTTCGTTCTCAGAAAGCGATTTCAATAAGAATACAAGTACTCAAATCGGTGATGAATCAATCAAGGTGCATCGTGGCAGTGTGCTATATATAGATGATTTATCACTTAACTATTAATCTCCCCCCAAAGACAATGAAAAAAGTATATAACATATTATTCACGGTGGTGCTTGCAGCGTTTGCTCTGGTTAGTTGCGACGATCCTATATATAATGGCGGCACCGATGAACAGGGACAACTAAAGACATCTACGCTCGGTATTGATGTGGATGCTTCGGAAATCTTGGTTACTAATCCAAGTCACAGATCGCTAAAAGATGCGTCGGAACCACGCACCGCAGTGGATGTGAGCGGATTCACAGTGCGCATCTTGGATGCAAAAACACATGAATTGAAAAACTCGTGGTTGTATTCGCAAATGCCAGAGGTAGTGACACTGCCTGTGGGTGAATACACCGTAGAAGTGTATAATAGCGAAGTGAAGGAGGCTGAATTTGATGCTCCTTACTACTACGCAAGCAAAAATGTAACAATCGCTAAGAATAAAGTCACAGAACTCGGCAAACTCACTTGCTGTCTTGAAAATGTGAAGGTGAGCGTGAAGTATAGTCAGGCGTTGCAAAACGTGATGGGCGACGATGTGAAGGTGACCGTGGAAGTGGCGTCTAAAAACACCCTTGAATTCAAGGCAAACGAAACTCGTTCGGGCTATTTCCGCTACTACGAAAACAACACCACTTTGGTGGCTTCTTTCTCGGGTACTGTAGAGGGCGTGATGGTGAATGAGGAGCATAAAATCATGACTGACGTGGCTCCTCGCAAGCACTATATCATCAACTTTGACTATAAGACCACTCCAAATCCTGACGATGAATCGGGTTCGGTGTCTGGCGAATCATTCACTATCGATGCATCGGTGACTGTGAAAAACGAGGGCCGCAACATTGATATCGATGATGATGTGATTGACCCATTCGACTTCCTTACCACTTCGGTTTCTAAGGTGAGCTTCGCATGCACAGCAAGCAAGGAGAATGTGACTGTGAAGGCTTCTTCGGCTTGGACTGCTAAGAGCACCGACGAAAGCTGGTTGACATTGTCTAACATCACAGCAAATGGCTTCACTATCAATGCCACTGCCAATAAGGCTGACACAAGCCGCAGTGCAAGCGTGGTAGTGACAATGGGCTCACTCAGCAAGACCATCACCGTAACACAAGAGAAGTTCAGCGATTATAAGCCTGGTCCATCGTTCCAGAGCGATAATATTGATCTTAACAACTACAACGACGCTGCTCTGTTTGGCGATGGAGCGAAGTCTGCGATTGTGAATATCTCGGCACCAAACGGCATCAAGAGTTTGCATGTCAACATCAATTCGGGTACACTTACTGCAGAAATTCTGCAAGGCGTGGGACTTGACACTAAGTTTGACCTCGCAACAGGTAAGGCCGACAATGGCAAGGATCTCACAGAAGGTCTTGTAGGTCTTGGCTTCCCTGTGGCAAACGGCGGCACAATGAATGTGGGCGGTACAGAGACCACTTATGGTGCTGTTGTTAACCAGACATTAGTGAAGTTTGACATCACACAATTTATGTCGTTGCTCTCAATCTACGGAGCAGCTAAGCACGATTTCGAGATTACTGTTACCGACAATGCAAATCAAGTGGGTAAGGCAGTGTTTAAGTTTGAAACCAAATAAACATTGATCACTAATGAAAACTATCATAAATAAAATATTGGCAATCGGCGTTGTTGCTGCTGCATTGTCGTCGTGCTCCGACGATAACCTTATCACCGAAGGTGAGGGCGCAGCAAACTTCAGCGTTGCCATTGCCGAAGAAGCTACTGTGGCATCGGCTCGTGTGAGCAACGAGGCTGCTTTGGCAGAGAATTGTATTGTGTATGTTTATAGCCATAAGGGCTTGATTCGCAAGTATCGCGGGACAAACAACCTGCCAAGCCAATTGTTCTTGGCAAGTGGCAACTATCGTGTGAATGCAGCCGCTGGCGACAGCGTGCCTGCATCGTTCACCGACCGCTACTTCAAGGGTGCAACTGATTTCACTATCAGCGCAGGTGTGGAAACACCAGTGAATGTGGAATGTAAGATTGCCAACTCGGTGGTTGTGGTTGACTTCGGTAATCTTGCCGATGGCTTGACCGACTATAAGGTGACTGTGAGCAATGCTGCTGGTCAATTGGAATATACAAGCGACAAGGGCGGCGAAAAGGGTTACTTCATGATGGACGACGGCGAGAAAATATTGAATTGGACGCTGACCGGTAAGCAACTCGATGGCACTCCATACGAGAGAAGTGGCTCTATCGACAATGTTAAGCCTACCACACAATATACCTTGAAGTATAATTATAGCAGCAAACCTGCTGAATACGGTGGTGCTATCATCACTGTTGAGGTGGCAGAAGAGGAAATCGTTACTAAGGATGTGATTATCACAGCGGCTCCTAAGTTTATGCTCAATGGTGGCCGTGATATCAACAATCCAGTGGTGTCGCAACCAGAGAAGTTCTCTTCGAGCATAGGAGTATATTGCACATCGGCATGTGCGCTCAAGAGTGTTGTGGTGAAAGGCGAAGACAATGTGCTCACTGCAAAACTTGGTTTGCCTGACGATGAATTTGATATCCTTTCAATGTCGAGCGACTATAGCAGCACATTGGCTGGTAAGGGCTTGACACATACATATAAGTATAACGATGCCGACGACAATGCGATTGCAAAAATCACTATCGCAAAGGAACTTCTTAATTCACTCACCGATGGCGACTATTACATCAATTTCGTTGCTACCGACGTGAAGAACAAGGTGCGCAACTATCGCATGCACATCCAGATCACCGATGCATCGGTAGGTACTATTGAAATCAACGAGGAAAATGTCTACACTTCTTACGCCACAGTATATGGTAGCGTGATGAAGCAAGGCCTCACTGGCTTGAAGTTCCGTTATCGCAAGTCGGGCGAAACCGACTGGACAAGCATTGACGCCACTGTGTCGGGCAGCACCATGAGCGCGAAGATCACTGGTCTTACTGCGGGCACAACTTATGAGTATCAAGCAATTAGCGACGGCTATATGATTGCCGACGTGATGCGCTTCACCACTGAAGAGGCTGCACAATTGCCAAACAACAGCTTTGAGGATTGGCAGACAAGCAGTTCTCCATATTTGGTATATCCAGCAGGAGGAGAAATGTTCTGGGATACAGGTAACCACGGTTCATCAACAATGAATAAGAATGTTACTGTGCCATCTACACAATATGTTCATAGCGGAAGCCGTTCTATAGATTTAAGGTCACAATTTGTGGGTATCGGTAGCATCGGTAAGTTTGCTGCGGGCAACGTGTTTGCCGGTAAGTATCTCCGCACCGAAGGCACCGATGGTGTGCTCGGATTTGGACGTCCATTTGCATCGCGTCCGGTGCGCGTGACAGGCTATGTGAAGTATTCTCCAAAGAAAATCGACAACAATGCCGGCGCGGTAGAGGGTGCAACAGGAATGGATAAGGGCTTCATCTATGTGGCGCTTTGGGACGATTCTAAAGAAACCGATAGCAAGAGCGGCGAGTCTTGGCCAAAGATTGTTAAGACCAAGAGTAGCGAGCGTCAATTGTTTGACACTGCTTCGCCTCACATCATCGGTTATGGCGAATTGGTCCTCACTGAGGCTACTGCGGGCAGCGATTTGGTGAAGTTTACAATCGACATCAAATATCGTAGCACCAAGAAGCCATCGGCTATCATCTTCACTTGCTCGGCAAGTAAGTATGGTGACTATTTCTGCGGTGGTAACGGCACAGAAATGTGGCTTGATGATCTACAACTTGAATACGAATGATAGAGAAAAAACAACTGATTATATTGATTATGTTCTTGTTCATGGGTGTTTCTGCCCGTGGACAGGAACATTTTAGTAGAAATATAGAGCAAACCGTGTTTGTGCCGAAAGGCCAATGGGTGGTGGGCGTGAGTGCCAATTATGGTCAAAGCAAGTTTGATAACTACCAATATCTGGTGGTGGAGAACATCAATGGCAACGATTACTCGTTTAAGGTAAGCCCAATGCTGTGTTATATAGTTAAAGACGACCTTGGGGTCGGTGGACGCTTCGCCTACAATCGCACCCGCACTAAGATGAATAGTGCCGACTTTGTGATTTCGGGCGATGATTCGTTTAGTGTCGACAATCTCTATGCTATCACTCAGAGCTATCATTCATCGATGATTATGCGCAATTATATGAGTTTCGGTAGTTCGAAGCGCTTCGGCATTGTCAATGAGGTGGCTTTGCGCTATGGCTATAGCGAGTCGAAGTTGGCAAGCGGTAGCGGCACCAGTTTCTCTGGTTCGTTTATGCGCACACATTCTGTAGGTTTGGGCGTATCGCCGGGTATATTGATGTTTCTAAACAACTATTCGGCAATGGAAGTGAATGTGGGTGTGTTGGAGCTTGGTTTCAACAGAATGAGGCAGACCAACAACCAGATTCATGTGGCAAAAGTAGACACAAGAAGTGCTAATTTTAAGATTAACCTATTTTCAATATCGTTTGGCGTAGTATTTTATTTATGATAAAGAGTGCAAAATATATAGTGGGCATGGCAATGATGTTGCTTACGTTCACCAGTCCGGTCTCTTTGTGGGCGCACGACGATGGCAAAGGTGGATTGCCGGTGATGCGCACAGATAGCATTGTGGGCGAATTGGCGCAGGATCTTAAGGAAAATGACGAACTCCATAAGAAGGTGATTGTGGGCAAGGACACCATCAGCGTGATTGTGCCCGACAAAAATTATGGTCGTTATCACCGTGGATTGTATACCCACTTGTTTGTGCCAAAGGGCCAGTTTACTTGTGGTCTGCAGGCTTCTTACACCAAGGCTGATGCTGAGGAATTGCAGTTGCTAAGCTACGTAACAAAGCTCAATTTCAATGCCACTACCTACTCGTTCAATCCATACGTAAGTTATTTCTACAAGCACAATAAGTGTGTGGGTGTGAGATTTGGTTTCTCGCGCACCGACTTCAATCTCAACAACTTTGCGCTAGATTTCGACGACGATATAAATTTCGACATCCATGATGTGAAATATTATAGCCGTAAGACATCGCTTGAGGTGTTTCGCCGCAATTATATCGGCTTGGACAACCCCCGCCGATTTGCTGTGTTTCATGAGATGGCATTGAAGTATGGTAGCGGTATCGGCTCATTTCAGCGCCTGATAAACGACACACCTAAGATTACTGAAACCACTTCTAACGAACTCCGACTGGATTTCTCTCCAGGTCTGTGTGTGTTTCTTCAAGAAAAGTTTGCCTTCAATGTGTCGTTTGGCATCTTCGGTTGGTATTGGCGTAGAGACCGAGCAGTGACCGATGGCGAAGACGAGGGTACACACTCGTCGAGTGGTGCGAATTTCAAAATCAACCTGTTGAACCTAAAACTTGGAGTGGCAGTTTTCTTGTAAGAAGCGCTACACACTATAGAAGAATATGAAGATGAGAAGATTCGTACATAAAATTTGTTCGGCTGTGGCTTGCGTGGCACTTGCAGTGGTTGCTGCAGGATGCTTAAAAAACGACATTCCGTATCCGGTAATTCAGGCTGCATTTATCACGATGGACGTGGAGCATCAGTTGGGCGCACCGATTATCGACACTAAGTCGCAGACGGTCACTATCCGGCTTGATGAGCAAGCCGACCTGCAGAATGTGATGATTAAGGATTACACCATCACCGAGGGCGCTACACTCTCCGACGATATCAAGAGCGGACTAAATCTCAGCAAAGACCCTTTCAGCGTGGTGATTTCGCTTTATCAAGACTATACGTGGAAGATTATGGCAGAGCAGCCTATCGAACGCCATTTCAGTCTTGCAGGGCAGGTGGGCGCTTCGATTATCGACGTGCCGGCACGTCGCGTAGTGGCTTATGTGCCTAAGAGCGCCGATTTAACCAAAGTGAAAGTGTCGGAGGTGAAACTCGGTCCGGCTGAGGTGTCGACTATGACCCCCGACTTGAATGGTGCGACTGTAGATTTCTCTTCGCCAGTGAAGGTGAAAGTGAGATACCACAACTTTGTGGACGAATGGACTATATTTGTGGAACGTAGCGACCAAGATGTGCAGTTGAGCCAAGTGGATGCTTGGACCCGTGTGATATGGCTGTATGGTTCTGCCGAGGCTGGAAAGACTAACGGATTTGAATATCGCAAAGCCGGCGACGATGACTGGACGGTGGTGCCACAAGCACAAATCAAGCATAATGGCGGGTCTTTTAGCACATGCATCACCGGTTTGAAACCAAGCACCGAATATGAATGTCGCGCTACGAGCGATGAAATGAAGGGCGGCGCTACAAGCGTTACTACCGATAGCGAATATCTCATCCCGAATTTGAATTTCGACACTTGGAGGCTCGACGGTAAGGTATATTGCCCATGGGACGAAGGTAGCTCACCATATTGGGGAACAGGAAACAAGGGCGCTACAACACTTGGCAATAGTAATAGTGTGCCGAGCACCGACACTTGGAATGGCAAGGGATATTCGGCGCAACTCGACACTAAGTTTGTTGGTATCGGCGTAGTGGGTAAGTTGGCATCTGGCAACTTGTTTACGGGCGATTATGTTCGCACCGATGGCACCAACGGTATCTTGAATTTCGGTCGTCCGTTTACTGGTCGTCCTACTAAGATGAAGGGCCATTGGAAGTGTAACATTGTACCAATCTCGCATTCGTCGAGCGAATACACACAATTGAAGGGTCAGCCCGACACTTGCGTGGTGTATGTGGCGCTCACCGATTGGGATAAGCCTCTGGAGATACGCACCAACCCTAACAACAGGCAATTGTTTGATAAGAATGATAGCCATGTGATAGCCTACGGCACTGTGGAAACGGCTAAGAACATCGATAAGTGGACTGATTTTGAGATTACGCTCGAATATCGCGCCACCAACCGAAAGCCAAAATACATCCTCATAGTGTGCTCGGCGAGCAAGTATGGCGATTACTTCACCGGAGGTGATGGCACTTCGCTATGGGTAGATGATTTTTCATTGGAATGGGATTATTAACCATAAGTTATGAGATTTATTACAACACTCACAGCGCTGATTGTATGCGCATTGGCTTTCGCCACATCGCCACACAAGTATCGCCTTGTTTGGCAGGACGACTTCAATGGCTCGTCGTTCGACGCTTGTTCGTGGACAAAAATCAAGCGTAGCGCCTCTGACTGGGATCGTCATATGTCGCCTGCCGACTCGCTGTATGCCGTGCGCGATGGGAAGTTGATATTGCGTGGGGCTGTGAACACCAATTTGGAGGCTGACACTGCGCGCTACGTCACTGGCGGACTATATACAAGGCATAAGCGCACTATCAAATATGGCAAGGTGGAGGTGCGTGCCCGTCTTGGCTGTGCACAGGGCGCTTGGCCTGCTATATGGATGTTGCCAGATGGAGATGTGAAGTGGCCTGATGGCGGCGAGTTCGACATTATGGAGCATCTCAATCACGACACTATTGCTTATCAGACCGTGCATTCCTATTATACGTTCGTGCTGAAGAAAGACAATGAACCGCCTCATGGCTCTGTGTTGCCTATCGATCGCGAAGGGTATAACACTTATGCTGTGGAGATTTTGCCCGACTCGTTGGTGTTTTCGATTAATGGTAAGACGTCGTTTTCTTATCCTCGCATAGCCACTACCGAAAAGGGGCCGTATCCTTTTGGCACTCCGTATTATTTGCTCGTGGATATGCAGATTGAGGGCGCGTGGGTTGGTAAGGCCGATCCTAAGCAATTGCCCGTTGAGATGGAGATTGACTGGGTGAGATTTTACGACCTTGAAGGTGTAGAGCCGTCAACCGAAGTCAAATAATAATCCCGAATGACTGAATCGGAATAAATAAATGAATGTAAAACAGTCCCGGCAGCACCATTGTGCTATCGGGACTGTTCGATTTTGGGTTTTATTGTTTAGGTTTTTGTGTTATTCTTTAGGGGTTTCGCCGCTGCCTTTGAGGCTACCGAACCCGCGGCGATAGATTTCCTTGTAAGTGGCATTGTTCACCACACGCAGTTCGTATCCGCCAGAGAGATTCATCTCGTCAACAATCTTTTCGGCTTGTGCGCAGCCAGCGAGAATCTTGTTGTTGCACTCTTCTTCGGTGCCAGCCATTGATGTTTCGTAGCCAGTGAAAGAGAGGGCTTTGCGGTATTGGTCGAGGATGGCTTGCATCTCGGCAGTGCTTGCATTTACCGACGAATCGGTGAATCCGAATGAATAGGAATAACTACCGAACTTTTCGTCGGAGCACGACGAGAATACTGATATTGAGATTAGTGCCACCACAAGGGTCAATAGAATTTTTGTGCATTTAAATGTTCGTTTCATATCTTATGTTTTAATAGTTTTGCAACGTTTTTTTTTGTGAATGTAAATATAGTAAATGTTGTGAGAAAATTGTCCAAAAAAATGCTTACTTTTGCCATTAGATAACAATTATTAATATGATTGCCACATTTTTCGACGATGAGGGAGCAATGATAAAAAAGCAGAAAAGATATGAATGAGGTAAGACGCAAATATGATTTCGATAGAGTGGTGCGAATATTCTTCGCTGTGGTGTGTGTGGCTACCGCAGTGTTTCTGATAGACTATCTTAGCAATGTGTTGCTGCCATTTTTCGTTGCATGCTTGATAGCATATATTTTGCACCCGCTGATGGAGTTTAATAGGCGCCTGCTGCGATGCAAGGGTTATGCCGTACCGGCAATATTCACCCTTGTGATGGTGGCGGTGGTGATAGGTGGCATCTTATGGTTTCTGCTACCGTATATCGTGGATGAAGTGAGCGGAATGGTGAATCTGCTTACCGAATACACCAAGAAGCGTCTCGACGTGAGGTTCCTGCCTCGTGAGCTTCATGATTTTATAGTGGAGAATATCGATGCCGACCGTATCTCCGGTCTACTTAGTAAAGAACAGTGGGTGAAGGTGATAAGCGGTGTTTTCCAGCGCACATGGAGTGTGCTTGGCGCTACGGCAAGTGTGATAGCCAGCATCTGCTCATGGCTTGTGGCTGTGCTATATCTGATATTCATTCTCATTGATTACGATAAGATTGCCAAGGGTATGCGATTGGCAGTGCCAAAGCGCTATCGCAAAGGCGTATTTAATGTTTTTGACGATGTGAAGCGTTGTGCCAACGCCTATTTCCGTTCGCAAGCGCTCATCGCGTTTATCGTGGGTGTGCTGTTTTCAATAGGATTCACTATCATCGGGTTGCCGATGGCGTTGCTGTTTGGCATGTTTATAGGATTCCTCAATTTGGTGCCATATCTGCAGTTGGCGTCGATACCGGTAGCCGCCTTTTTGTGCTTAGTATATGCAGTGGCGAGTGGTGGTAATTTCTGGGTGATGTGTGCCTACACCACAATTGTGTATTGTGTGGTGCAAGCCATACAAGACCTTGTGCTCACGCCACGCATTATGGGCAAGAATATGTCAATCAATCCGGTGTTTATCTTGCTGTCGTTGTCGATATGGGGCTCGCTACTTGGCTTTGTGGGCTTGATTATCGCATTGCCGCTCACAGCCTTGTTGGTGTCGTATTATAAGCAATACCTCTATCGCATAGAGTCGCAGCAGCCCGACGGCAGCGACACCCATGCGGAAGTAGACGCCGATAAGGAATAGCATTCAATCACTCCGAATAACTCACTAAATGTATATGCACTGCACCCGCCCTGGCGCAGTGTTATTTTCTATGTTTTCACAAAAAACAACGAAGGCGGCCTGATGGGGTCGCCTTCGTAGAAATTATCATAGGTGATATCCTTTATCCCAATTCGGTTATTAGGACTTGAATGTATTTCGGAGTTTTAGAAGTGCAGATTTTGATTGCTTTTTAACGAGTAATAGCAAGCTATTGCGAATTAAAAACAATCAAAAGATGCTTTATAAAAACCGAAAGACTTCAAGTAGTAGAAATAATTTCAAAATATACGTCCTAATGACTGATTTGGGTTTATCCCAATTTGGGTTTATTGTTCTCTCACGGTGATGCCTTCGTTTTGCAGAGCCTTGCGAATTTCGGAAATGTGCTCGTTGTTGCGAGTTTCCATTTCCACATGCAGGATGCAGGAATTGACGTTTGCCGAGGTAGTGCTGCGTTCGTGCAACACCGACATTACATTAGCACCTTGAGCAGCGATGATGCGAGTGACTTCGCTGAGTTGTCCAGGTTTGTCGGGCAATTCGAGGGTCATAGTGCATTGGCGACCGCTCTTCATTAGGCCGCGGTTGATGATACGGCTCAAGAAAGTGACGTCGATATTACCACCGCTCACGATGCACACAGTGCGCTTGCCTTCGATAGGCAATTTGCCAAACATTGCAGCAGCCACCGATACAGCGCCAGCGCCTTCGGCAATGAGTTTGTGCTTCTCGAGCAGGTGAAGGATTGCAGCAGAGATTTCGTCTTCGCTCACGGTGACGATTTTGTCGACGTATTTTTGGCAGAACTCAAATGTGTGTTCACCTGGTTCTTTCACCGCGATACCGTCGGCGATAGTTGATACTGAGCTGAGTCGTTCGATAGCGCCGTGCTCAAGGCTTTGCACCATGCTTGGAGCGCCTTCGGCTTGCACGCCATAAACTTTTATATCGGGATTGAGTTGCTTAGCCGCATAAGCCACACCGCTGATAAGGCCACCACCGCCCACAGGCACGATGATGCAGTCGGTTTCTGGCATATCGTTGAGTATCTCAAGGGCGATTGTGCCCTGTCCGGCAATCACAAGAGGGTTGTCGAATGGATGCACGAAAGTCATGCCTTTTTCCTCCTTAATCTGCAAAGCGCGATTGTAGGCATCGTCGTAAACGCCAGGTACGAGGCAAATCTCTGCGCCGTAGCTGCGAGTAGCTTCCACCTTAGAGATAGGAGCGCCAGCAGGGAGGCAGATAATAGACTTGATGCCGCATTTAGCAGCAGCCAAAGCCACACCTTGGGCATGGTTGCCAGCCGAGCAAGCTATCACGCCGCGTGCTTTCTCGTCGTCGCTGAGTTGCGAAATCATATAACTTGCGCCACGCACCTTAAACGAACCGGTGATTTGCAGGTTCTCTGGCTTGATGAAAATATCGCAGTCTTTGCGAATTGTAGGCGCAGCAATGAGGTCGGTGTGTCGGATGATGCTTTTCAGCACCTGTGAAGCGCGATACACCTCATTGATTGATAATTCTCTTTCCATGGTGATTGCCTATAATATGGTGATTATTTTGCTGCGATAGTTTCTACCTCAACGAGCACGTTCTTAGGGAGTGTCTTTACAGCCACAGCGCTACGAGCAGGGAAGTCGCCAGAGAAATTCTTTGCGTAAACTTCGTTCATAGCACCGAAATTAGCCATATCGCTAAGGAATACAGTAGTCTTTACCACGTTGTCGAAGGTGTAACCTGCTTCGGTGAGAATAGCCTTGATGTTCTTAAACGATTGTGTAGTTTGCTCAGTGATGCCGCCTTCCACGATTTCGCCAGTAGCTGGGTCGATAGGAATTTGACCAGAGATGAAGAGCATTCCGTTCACTTCGATTGCTTGGCTATAAGGACCGATTGCTGCTGGAGCATTTGTTGTGCTGATTACTTTTTTCATATCGTTTTTCTATTATTAGTTAATACTGTTTAGTTTCTTTTGTTGTTGGTATTACAAAGATAATGCAAATATAGTGTAAACCGAACGTAGAATGTGCAGTTTGCTCCAATTTTTTCTTTAAGCGAGGCAATCCTGCGGTGTGTTTTCGTCCGATATGCTTGTTTTGTCTGTTTATCTTTGGGCGTTTCACATTCTCTTGTCGGGCGAATATATGATGACGTCTAAGGCATTGCGCCCGTCAGCATCGGTGATCACGAAAGTGAATTGGCGCCAGTAGCGATAGTGCAACCTTTGTCGGTGAAAAAGCGACTGAGCGCGGTGCACTGCGTAGGGTCGATGATGTTTACGTTGCGATTTAGGTGGAACGGAGCGCCGCTCTTAGTGATGGTGATTTGTTGCGGTTGTGGCAACAGGTCGGTTGACCGCGCTGTATGGTGAGAGGTATTAGGCTGCATGATGCAAGCAATAAGGCAGTATAAAGGTGTTTCATGTGAAAAACTTGTTTTTGGATATATTGTAATGCTTTTATAAATATACGATGTTTTTTTGAGATTGCTATGTTGGGGTGGTGAAATGTGCATCCCCCCTCAATTCAGCCATTGGGGGATACAGATCTGGCGGGTGGTGTCGCATCTATGTTGGTAAGAAGTTCACGCCGATGCCGAAGATCGGACAGATTTTTTGGATTTGGTGACGATGGGTGTTGCCCACGCGGATGGCGTTTTTTCACGCAGATTATTTTTTTTGATTTTGGGTGCAGGTGGATATCACCAGCAGAGCGGTGAAGCCGCTTGTCTTAAACCAGATTCGGACAATAGGGCTTGGATGGATTTCGGAATTTTAGAAGCGCAGATTTTATGGGAATTTCCGTGCTGTCGGTAAACGCTCGCCGGTAGGGATGTAGTATGCTGTGTCCGCATAAAGCGCTGGTAACAAATGCGATAATCACCATTTGGGTGCGGACGTGGCATGCCGAGGCCACTGAAAAAGTAAAGTCAGCTTTCAATTTGAAAGTTTTAGGTTAAGCAATAGGGTAAAAACAAGACTATTTTGGCTGATTTTGGCGTTTTTTTGCTCCGTTAAGGAGAA
>CAJLWM010000045.1 GCA_905210415.1 uncultured Prevotellaceae bacterium | reverse complement strand
GTCCGGGTTGGTTCTTCCACGAAAGCGAAAACAGCAAGGTGAAATCGCCAGAAAAACTTGTCGACCTCTTCTATCGCAGCGTGGGCCATAACGCCAACCTCATCCTCAACTTCCCTATCGACAAATCGGGCCGCATTCCTGCTATCGACTCTACCAACGTGGTGCGCATGCGCGAAATCATCAATAAGGAACTTGGCAACAACATCCTCAAGAACGTGAAGCCTGTGGTGAGCAACACCCGCGGCGGGAAATATAGCGCTAAGGCCATCACCGATGACAACAACAAGACTTTCTGGGCTACAGCCGACGATGTCACAAGCGCCACTATCGAATTCTCTTTCCCTCGTCAGAAGGTCAACCGCATGTTGCTTCAAGAATACATCGCTCTCGGACAACGTGTGCAAGAATTCACCGTGGAATACCGCAACGGCAACACTTGGACTGCTATCAACGCTGGTGAAGAAACCACTACCATAGGCTATAAGCGCCTGCTCCGATTCCCTACAGTGGAAACCGACGGCTTGCGCATCACCATCAATAGCAGCCGTGCCTGCGTGTGCATCTCAAACATCGAGGCTTACTACGGCGGCGAAGGCAGCGACAATCTGTTTGTTGACAAAGGCGAAAACTTCAACTCTGTTGACTTCAATCTCACTACCCTCAACGACCGATTTGTATTCGACCTCGGCTCGGTGCGCGAAGTGAACACTTTGCACTATCTGCCTCTCACCGACGGCAACGGTTTGATAGCACAATATGAGGTGCTCTGCGGCGACACTCCAGAAACCGCTACCACCCTCATCAAGAAGGGCGAATTCTCTAACATTCAGAACAACCCTATACTGCAAACACTTCACTTTGCTCCCACTCGCGCCAAGGTGATAGTGCTCAAAGCCACTCGCATGATTAAGCCTGACGACACAGTGCAGGCAAAGCGTCTCGGCATTGAGGTGCTCTAACTCTCCTATGTGGACTTGATTCACACGCGGATAGTTGTTTCTAACTACGACAACAATTTTTCTTTCGGTCGATGTGACCGACTTAGGTTTAAGGTAAAGTTTTAGGTATAATTTTTAGGGGCAAGTCGCCGATGACTTCGCCCCTAATTTTTTGCACCAAAGCATCAGGCAAAACATAATCCCGAATCGGGATAATGTGTATTTTTTACAATAAGGCGAGCAAAATATATTACTCTATCTCCACCACCCCAATTGCCCAACAATGCGCCTCCTCGCCATATATAACAAGCATCAGCACAGACACACACAATATATACAACAAGCCTACGGCTTATATTGTTTAGTTTACAATAAGGTGAGTTCTTGTAAATTACACACCGCCACACAACGCTGACTATTAATATCTTACAACCACAAAAAACTCATATTTTTATTTCATTATTTCAAAGATATGATATAATTTTGCTTCATCATAATCCAATAACAAGATAAAAACATGGCAATAACCAACAACACACCATTAGCCAATCATCACATTTCAGTAGACTGTGTAGTAGTGGGTTTTGACGGCGAGCAACTGAAGGTGCTGCTGCTGAAACGCAATTTTTGCGACAAAGAGACAACCCTACAGGACATGAAGCTTCCTGGCGATTTGATTTATCAAGATGAAGACCTCGACGATGCAGCACAGCGTGTGCTCACCGAGCAAGCCGGCATCCGCCGCATGGCGCTCATCCAATTCAAGGCTTACGGGTCACGCAACCGCACCGACAACTTAGGCGACATGAAATGGCTCGAACACACCTGCAATCACAAGGTGGAGCGCATCATCACCATTGCCTACATCTCACTTCTGAAAATTTCGCCCAACGCCACATCATTCACCGCCGGCGACAACGAACTCAATTGGGTGCCTATTGACAAAATAGGTCAATTGGCATTCGACCACAACAAGATTGTGAGCGATGCGCTAATCTACGTGAGACAACTGATAATCAACGACCCAATATACATATTCCATTTGCTGCCACACCGATTCACGGCACTGCAACTACGCACCCTCTTTGAGCGCATATTCGGCAAACAACTCGACGTGCGCAACTTCCAGAAGAAACTCAAGCAGATGAAATATATAATTCCACTCGAAGAATTTGAGAAGAATGTGGCTCACCGCGCTGCCCGATATTATCGCTTCGACAAGGTGGAATACAACAAATTGCGTCGATAAAAAATCACCTCTATCTCATAACAGATTTTTACCCGATTCTGGCATTAGGGCTTGGGGATTTTCTTTACAAATACGTCCTAATAGCCGATTTAGGTTAAACCAAATTCAATTCTATATACTCGGGCTGGACACCCTTCATGGTTGTTCCAGCCCTTTTCATCATCCACTGCTAAGCATCCATCCCACGCCAACTCGGCTGTTTATCTTTAACCCAATTTTGCACTCTGGGCTTCGAGGATGTGGCTGAACACTAAGGGGATGTGGGGGTTATGATTTGCAAAAGCGGAATGATTTTTGTAATTTTGTCGCTTAAACCCAATTCGGTTATTAGGGATTGGATGGATTTCGGAATTTTAGAAGCGCAGATTTTGATTGCTTTTTAACCCAATTCGGGCATTAGGGCTTGGATGGATTTCGGAATTTTAGAAGCGCAGATTTTGATTGTTTTTTAATGAGTAATAGCAGGCTATTGCGAATTAAAAACAAGTAAAATATGCCTTATAAAAAACGAAAGACTCCAAGCAGTAAAACAAGATTTACATATACGGTCTACTGCCCGATTTGGGTTAGACAAGTAATAGCAAGCTGTTGCGAATTAAAAACAAAACAAAAGATGCCTTATAAAAAACGAAAGCCTCCAAGCAGTAGGAAAAATCCACATTTACGGTCTAATGACCGATTTGGGTTAAAACGCTTTGTAGCAATATTTTCATATTACAAAAGGGCAAAAGAACTTCACATTTTAGAATATATTTATTTTTCAATATGAGCATTTTCGACTTAAGTGAACAAGAAATCATCAGGCGCAACAGCATGAACGAATTGCGCAACATGGGCATCGATCCTTATCCTGCAGCAGAATTCAAGGTGAATGCCTACACCACCGAAATGAAGGAAAATTTCCGCGACGAGGAAGAACCACGCCAAGTGAGCATCGCAGGCCGCGTAATGGGCCGCCGCATCATGGGCAAGGCTTCGTTTATGGAAATTCAGGACAGCAAAGGCCGCATACAGGTTTACGTAAACCGCGACGAACTCTGCCCAGACGAAAACAAAAACCTCTACAACGTGGTGTTTAAGAAGTTGCTCGACATCGGCGACTTTGTGGGTGTTGAAGGCTACGTATTCCGCACTCAGACTGGCGAAATCTCTGTTCACGCCAAGTCTATCACCATGCTCAGCAAGTCGCTCCGTCCATTGCCTATCGTTAAGCAAAAAGACGGCGTGACCTACGATGCATTTGAAGATCCAGAACTTCGCTACCGCCAACGCTACGTTGACCTTATCGTGAACGATGGCGTGAAGGACACCTTCTTGCAACGTGCCACAGTGATTCGCACCATCCGCCGCGTGCTCGACGAGGCTGGATATACCGAAGTGGAAACCCCTACATTGCAAGCCATAGCCGGCGGTGCAAGCGCTCGCCCATTCACCACACACTTCAATGCGCTCAACATCGACATGTATATGCGCATTGCCACTGAGCTCTATCTCAAGCGCCTTATCGTGGGCGGTTTTGAGGGTGTGTATGAAATCGGCAAGAACTTCCGCAACGAGGGTATGGACCGCAACCACAACCCAGAATTCACCTGCATGGAGCTCTACGTGCAATATAAGGACTACAATTGGATGATGGAATTCACCGAACGCCTGCTCGAGGCCGTATGTATCGCCGTTAACGGCAAGCCTGAGCGCGAAATCGATGGCGAAATCATCAGCTTCAAGGCGCCTTACCGCCGTCTGCCTATCCTCGACGCTATCAAGGAGAAGACAGGCTACGACCTCAACGGCAAGAGCGAAGACGAAATACGCGAAGTGTGCAAGGCCCTCAACATGGAAATCGACGAAACCATGGGTAAGGGTAAGCTCATCGACGAAATCTTCGGCGAATTCTGCGAAGGCACATTCAAGCAACCTACATTCATCACCGACTATCCCGTGGAGATGAGTCCGCTCACCAAGATGCACCGCTCAAAGCCAGGTCTCACCGAACGCTTCGAATTGATGGTAAACGGCAAGGAACTTGCCAACGCTTACTCTGAGCTCAACGACCCTATCGACCAAGAAGAGCGCTTCAAAGAGCAAATGCGTCTTGCCGACAAGGGCGACGACGAGGCAATGATTATCGACCAGGACTTCTTGCGCGCATTGCAATATGGTATGCCTCCTACATCGGGCATCGGCATCGGTATCGACCGATTGGTGATGCTTATGACTGGCAAGACCTACATCCAAGAGGTGTTGTTCTTCCCACAAATGCGTCCAGAGAAGGTGGCTCCACGCGACCGCGAAGAGGCATTCACCGCTCTCGGTATGCCAGCACAATGGGTGCCAGGCGTGCAATCGCTCGGCTACCTCACCGTGGCTTCGCTCGCATCGCTTAGCGGCGAGAAACTGCGTCAGATGCTCTTCGACCTCAACAAGAAGTATAAGCTCGATTGGGAAATCCCAGCACTCGGCGACGTGAAGCAATGGATTGAAAAAGCCGCTGCTACACAATCAGCCGAATAATCACACGCACATATCTCGATAGTGCGGCTACAAAAGCACTATCACCATCAAAATACCACGCGGGGCAGATACTGGTATCAGTATCTGCCCCGCTGCTATTTCTACTTATCCGCCTTGCTGGCGCTATTGAAATTCTGCGCTATCTTATACATCTCGCTGAGTACCGACGTTGAAAGATCATCTTTACTTCGGAGTTTCTCAAAGATGTCGTGTATCTTTTTCTCTACGATTTCTCTATCATGCCCGTTTAAATTCGACATATCTTTGGTCAGGTCATTCATCCTTTTCAAATAAGCAAGTAGTATCTGATCGGTGTCTGTATTTTTATTTATGCCACGGCAATAAAAGTCAAAGAGGTTCATCCAATTTGGTATTGAGGCGTTTCTCAGATTCTTTCTTGAATACAACCACATTTTGCCACTGATATCGTGCAACTCATATCCCTCGGCATGCGAGAATAGCAACATGCCGTTAAGTCGCACTTTTTTCAGTTCATCATCAACCGACAAGGTTGCTCCATATTCTCCCGTCACCTCATCGCTATCCTTCACCGAGCCATCTTCGCTGATGGTGAGCGACTTGCCTCTCAGATTATACTTATTGCCGTTGATTTTCACTTTGCCGCCTTTCAGCACGCTTATGTCGTAGCCCTTGCCCACTACACGGCATTCCTTGCCGGTGGTGGCATATAAGGTTGATCCATCGATATTTGACATCGTCACAAGCCCGCTATCATCCACATATACCTTTGGCAACGCCGGTCTATCCTCATCCAACCCTTGCTTCCACTGATCTATATTTCGCTCAACGTCCTTTAATTTTTGCTCTAAGTTCTTAGTGTCGAAATCGAAAGTTGAACCCAGCACCTGCTTTGACCCTTTCGGACGTTTGCCCAAAGTGCTTATCACACGCCCTTCTACCTTATCGTCTTTGGCTACCCATTCAATGGCATAAACATATCTATAGTCATCATTTCCAGCATAGGCAAACGATGCCGACAGCAAGTTTTTGCCCTTGCCGCCAAAATTCACCGAGCGTCCGCCATCGATTTCCACATTATAGTATTGTGGCTTAGTGCCATTGTTCTCCACCTTGAAATAGGCATCGTCGGTGCTTGAGAACGCTCTTTTTATCTCCTTTATCAGCGACATCTCGGCCACTGGCATACTAAACTCAGTCACCTCCATACGTTGGCTCACACCATCACCCTTGGCAGGAATCACATACATCTCCTTGCCCGACACATAATCGGAATCGGTGATGCTCTTAAAGAGTTGGCTGATATCAGTCATCGCGGCATTTGCCACACCTATGGCCATGCCAAGCATCAATGTTACTAATCCTCTCGCTTTCATAATTTTATATTTTTCGTCGTTAATTCTATTAATTATCCCGATTTGAGTTTATGGCATTGTCACCACTTGCACCATCGTGGAGTTGGCTGCACACAGCAGCATCAACTCATCGTCGATAGTTTTCTGAGCCGCTATCATCTGTTCTTCAAATAGCGCCGATTCTTCATCCACCTTCTGCTCAGCCAGCAGGTTTGCGGCGATTATCTGATTGATAGCCGCGCTATCAACATCAAGTTTGCACTGTGAGCTGACTGTCTTTATCGGTCGGCGCTGGTGCGTTTTCACCAAGGCCTTAGCATCGGCAGTAGGCGCGGCTTCAGCGATATTGCATACGGTATCAGCCGGGGCCGCTGAAGCAGGTTTGCTCGCGTCGGCAACCACCACAGCCCTTTCTCCCGTGTCACTGCCCATATCGGCAGGCTGCATCACATATAGCGCCACACTGGCCACCAGAGCCGCCACGGCAGCCGCAGCCGCATAGCGCCACCACTTGACGCGACGCACCTTCACCACGGTGGCAGCAGGTTTTTCGTCCTTCATCCCGCCGTCGAAATAGGCAAACATCTGCTTATATGCCTTCCAATCCTCATCCACATCGTGTGTGGCAAAGTATCTGCCCAGCTCTTCTTCTTCAGCCAGGGTAGATTCTCCGTTGAAGAATCTATTCAGAATATTTGCAATATGTCGTTTCTCGTCGTTCATTGTGAGTATTGCTTAAATTGTTGCAGTAGTTTTTTTCTTGCTCTTGCCAGTAGCACCCTTGCCGAAGCCTCCTCGATGCCCAGCAAGCGGGCTATCTCGCAGTATTCACGCCGCTCCACCTGACGCATCATCAGCACTGCGTGTTCCTTATCGGGCAGCGCCCGTATCTTATTGCGCAGCCAGCGGTCTGTTTCGGCATATTCAAGGGCATCGATGGGCGTTTCTTGGCTGATATGCGTCGTCACCTCCAGGGCTTCCTTGGCGGCTATATGCTTTGCCGAACGAAATAGGTCTATCGCCCTGTGGCGCGTGGCCACCACCACCAATGCTTCGGGCGGATGTGATGCACCCAACTCACTGCGCATCTGCCACAACTTCAATAGCACGTCCTGTGCCACATCGTCGGCATCGTCGGCTGCCAATCCCATCTTTCGGGACACTTGCAGCGACTTTGCCCGCAGTAGAGGTGCTATTGTTTCGAATTCTTTGCTGTCCATGCGCTGTTGCTTTCTTTTACATTCTACTATAGAAACGAAAACATAGCCCAAATGTTAACATCGAGAGTCAAAAAAAATTTGCGCAGCGCATTGGTGCTTTTTGGCGGAGTTATTAACTTTGCACTATAGCCACTTGGCTATATTAGCTACAACTAAACCATCTCAACGAACTATGAAACAATTATTTGCTTTTCACAGCCTAATGGTGCTGATTATAGCACTATTCTCAATGCCTGCGCTCGCTCAGCAGGCCCTTCCCACCACAAAATACAAAAAGGCGCTCGTGATAGGCGCGCACCCCGACGACCCCGAAACCATCTGCGGCGGCACGATGCTCGTGCTGAAGGAGCAGGGTTGCGAGGTGGTGAGCGTATATCTCACCTCGGGCGAGGCTGGCATCGCTGGCAAAGACGCCGAGGAATCGGCAAGAATACGCAATAAGGAGGTGAACGACGCCTGCGCAGTGATGGGTGTGCGACACATAGAGATGACACAAATCGACGGCAAAACCGAAATCAATGCCGACCGTTATGCCGAGATGAAAGCCCTCATTGCCCGCGAAAAGCCCGACGTGGTGTTCACCCACTGGCCTATCGACTCACACCGCGATCACCGCGTGTGCTCAATACTCGTTTACGACGCTTGGCGCCAACTCGACCACAGCTTCGACCTCTACTACTGCGAAGCGATGTCGGGACTACAGACACAGACGTTTCACCCCACCGACTATGTCAACATCGACAAGGTGGTGGAGCAGAAGCACAAAGCCTGCCTCTGCCACGTAAGCCAAAGCATGGACTGGATTCTCGACGAATGGCACATACCCATGGAGAAATTCCGCGGACTGGAGTTTCACTGCAAGGTTGCCGAAGCATTCGTGAAGCAAATATGGACCACAAGCGAAATCGTGAACAATTAAACCCAATTCGGTCGTTAGGGCTTTGTAGGATTTCGGGATTTTAGAAGCGCAGATTTTGATTGATTTTTAACGAGGAATAGCCAGCTATTGCGAATTAAAAACAAGCAAAAAATACCTTATAAAAAACGAAAGACTCCAAGCAGTAGAAAAATCATCACATTTACGGCCTAATGACCGATTTGGGTTAGACAAGTAATAGCCATCTATTGCGAACTAAAAACAATCTAAAGATGCCTTATAAAAAACGAAAACCCCTAAGCAGTATGAAAATTATACATTTTCGGCCTAATGACCGATTTGGGTTAATCCCCATGAACCGACATTTACTCACACTCTCGATGCTCTTGCTGTGCCTAAGCATGGCGCTAAGTGGCTGCTACACCACAATGCCCATCAGCAACAATAATGGCACAGTGCTAAGCCTCGCCACATTCAATATGCGCTGCGACGTTCCCGAAGACGACAGCACAAACAACTGGAGCGCTCGCCGCCCACGCATAGCCCACTACATCGATAGCACCGCCATCGACGTGGTGGCGACACAAGAGTTGGTGGGCAACCAAGACAGCACTCTACTCGCCATTCTGCCTCAATACAGCGAAGTGCGTGCCGCCGACGGCGTGAATGCCATATTCTACCGCACCTCGCAGATAGAAGTGCTGCGTCACGGCTGCTTCTCACTCTCGGAGTGCCCCGACAGCATTGGCAAAAAGGGATGGGATGCTGCATTTCCGCGCTTGGCGCTATGGGCCGTGATGCGTCACCGCGCCACAGGCAAGCAATTTGTAGTGCTCAACACCCACCTCGACCACATAGGCGGCATCAACCGCATTGAAGGCGCCAAACTGATTGCCAAGCGGCTGAAGAAAATCGCAGGAAAACTGCCCGTAGCAGTCACTGGCGACTTCAACGCCGACGACACCAGCGAAGCCTACACCACGCTCACAGCCAGCGGGCTCCTCGACGCCTACAAGGTGGCACAGCACACCACCGGAGTGCCATATTCGTGGCACAACTACGGCCGTCTGCCCATGGCGCAGCGCAGCCGCATCGACTTCGTGCTCGTGAGCAAAGGCGTGACCGTGTGGCGCTGCCACATCCCGCAAGAAATCCCAGGCGCAATGCTCAGCGACCACTCCCCCCTCACCGCCACCCTCCAATTATGATCACAAATCGGTCATTAGGAAGTAAATGCCCGAATTGGGATGATTGATTTTCGCGGGAGAAGGTGAAAATTTGATGAAATTGTGGGGCTGGGAGGGGGAGTTTGAATAGTTTTTACTATTTTTGTATTTTAGATGTTGCCCGAACCTATGTTGGGCATCGGATTTCAATCTTTGTCGGCGAGTATTTTATGCCTAACTGATTGCATTGCCAGTTATTTTTTACCGACCCGGAGAACAATCCGCCACACGAAACTAAACGAATCGATAAACTACATAAATATAAAAATAGAAACTACTAAACTACTATGAACAAATATTTTCGCTCTGTTACGGCGGTGACAATGGTGCTTTTTGCAGTTGCCGCAATGTTGGCAGGTGTGCCAAACGGATATTACAATTCGCTGAAGGGCAAGTCGGGCATCTCGCTGAAGAACGCCATCCACGACGTGATACGTCCTCACAACGTGGTGACCTACGGCAGTCTGTGGAACCACTTCCAATCTACCGACGTATATCCAGAAAAGGTGAACGGCAAACGACTTGTGTGGGATATGTATTCCGACAACTACAACAACCGCACATTCTTCTATCCTAACGGCACCTCGGGCCTTAACCGCGAGCACACTTTCCCCACAAGCTGGTGGGGCGGTTCTCAAAACGAGGCTTATACCGACATCAACCACCTCTATCCATCGGAGTCGAAAGCCAACACCGCTAAGAGCAACCTTCCGCTTGGCGTGGTGATCAACGCGTCGTTTAATAATGGCGTCTGCAAGGTGGGTACACCACAGAGCGGTATGGGCGGCGGTTGCAAGAGCGTGTTTGAGCCAGCCGACGAATACAAGGGCGACTTCGCAAGAACATACTTCTATATGGCTACATGCTACCAAGACTACAATTGGAAATACACCTTTATGCTCTCAAACAGCAGCGACCTCACCCTCTCGAAGTGGGCCTATGAGATGTTGCTCGAATGGTCGCGCCAAGACCCTGTGAGCCAAAAGGAAATCGACCGCAACGAAGCGGTATTTAAAATCCAAAACAACCGCAACCCATTTATTGACAACCCAGGCCTTGAAGAATATATCTGGGGCAAGAAGATGGGTCAAGTGTATAACGGCGACAATGGCGGCGGTGACCCAGAACCAGACGGCGACCCAGAACTCATCTATCCTGCTCCGGGCAGCGTGATTGACTTCGGCGAAATAGCATTGGGCAAATCAGTAACACAAGACGTGGTGATCAAAGCCAAAAACCTCACCAACACTTTGCGCATGAAGCTCTACGGCACAAACGCCGACCAATTTGACAAACTCACCGTAAGCGGCATTTCTAAGAACACAGCAGCCAATGGCTACACGCTGAAGGTGACCTATCGCCCTACCGCTGTGGGCGAACACAGTGCCCGATTGCTATTCTACGATGGCGGTATGCCTGGCACTGGCGTGGGCGTGCAAATAACCGCAGTGTGCCGCGAGGTGCCTAATATGTCGACTGTAATGGCCCTCGATGCCACCGACGTGAGCGACAACGGATTCACCGCCAACTGGGAATTGTGCAGCGAAAAGGTTGACGGATACTATGTGCACCACAGCGTGTATAACAACAACACCCTCATCAGCGAAGAGACTATCACCGTGTCGGAAGACGACATCGAGGAAGATGCCGTGTGCGGCTCTACTTATATCAAGAACGAGAAGGTGGGATATACTCACACCTACCGCGTGCAAGCGTTCCGCTTGGGTTATACCAGCGACTGGTCTAACACCATCACCCTCACCCCTACAGCCCTCGACGGCGTGGAAGTGAACAGTCCGCTCGACATCACTGCTTACCAAGGCGGCATATTGATCCGTTGCAGCCAGACTCACACCAACATGCGCGTATGCAACATGCAGGGCCAGATTGTAGCCGTGGTGCCAAGCATCGACAACGGCGACTTTGTGGAATTGCCAATGGGTGCATACCTCATCACTACCGATCAAAACGTCACACCTATCAAGGCTGTGGTAAGATAACAACCGATAGTTGCCATCTCCTCTCACTCCACTATCTATTATCTCACCACACACATCTAAATACCGGCATTATGGATCTAATCACACATTGCACTCTGTCGAAAACCTACAGTGCTGCACTTATTGGCGTAGACGCCATATTAGTGACCATCGAAACCACGTTTTCCCAAGGTCTGGGCATCCTTATCGTGGGGCTACCAGATGCAGCCGTGAGGGAAAGCGGAGAGCGTGTGAAATCGGCCATCAAATGCTGTGGCATCGACTTCCCCTACACCGAGGTGGTGATAAACATGTCGCCTGCCGACGTGAAAAAGGAAGGTACGGCCTACGACCTGCCTATAGCCATAGGCATACTCTCGGCGTATGAGAAAATCCCAGCCGACCAACTGTCGAAATACATGATTATGGGCGAACTATCGCTCGACGGCACTGTGCTGCCTGTGAAAGGCGTGCTGCCAATGGCCATTCTGGCTCGCAAACTGGGCTATAAAGGATTTATAGTGCCCAACGCCAATGCCACCGAGGCTGCCGTGGTGAACGATATAGAGGTGCTCGGCGTGGACAATCTGCAGCAAGTGGTGGATTTCTTCCTCGGTAAAGCACCGCTGCAACCCACCGTGGTAAACACTCGAGAACTATTCTTCAATGCTTCGTGCCAATACCCTTTCGATATGAGCGAAGTGCGCGGACAAGAGAACGTGAAGCGCGCCTTCGAGGTGGCATGCGCAGGCGGACACAACATTCTGCTCATGGGCAGCCCTGGCGCCGGCAAAACGATGCTCGCCAAACGTCTGCCAACAATTTTGCCACCACTCACACTGCGCGAGGCCCTCGAAACCACTAAGATACACTCTGTGGCAGGAAAACTAAAACGTGGCTCCACACTGCTCACCGTGCGCCCATTCCGCTCGCCTCACCACACCATATCGCCTGTGGCACTGGTTGGCGGTGGCACAAACCCTACCCCCGGCGAGATAAGTCTGGCACACAACGGCGTGCTGTTTCTCGACGAGTTGCCCGAATTCAATCGCTCGGTGCTCGAAGTGATGCGACAGCCGCTTGAAGACCGTGTGATAAGCATTTCCCGTGCAAAATACAGCGTGGAATACCCTGCCTCGTTTATGATGGTGGCAAGTATGAACCCATGTCCATGCGGATATTTCGGACACCCCACACGCCAATGCACCTGCACCCCAGGGCAAGTGCAGCGATATATGAGCAAAATCAGCGGACCGCTGCTCGACCGAATAGACATCCAGTGCGAGATAACGCCCGTGCCGTTCAAGGACATCTCGAAAGCGCAGCCCGGCGAGCCGAGTGCCGCTATCCGTGAGCGCGTCATCAAGGCACGCGACATACAGACCGCCCGTTACAAAGACTTCAAGGGCGTACACTGCAACGCGCAGATGACATCGGCACTCATTCACGAGTTTGCCGAGCCCGATGCAGCCGGACTTGAGAAGCTGCGCGACGCCATGACCCGCACAGGAATGAGCGCAAGAGCGTATGACAGAATATTGAAAGTGGCCCGCACCATTGCCGACCTCGACGGCAGCCCCCGCGTGCAGCAGCACCACATCATGGAGGCAATAGGCTACCGCAGCCTTGACCGAAGTAACTGGGGAGAATAACAATCATAGGAAAAATTCCCCCGCCAATAGGAAAGCCATTGGCGGGGGAATTTTTTGTCTTAACTTTGCGTAACAAAACAAAAATGACACACGCAAAAAACAACACGGCCAAATCATGCAGAGCCGACACCAGCAGACAACGCCGCCCACACATACAGACAGCACATCTGATTATTAACCTAAAAAAAACATACAACTATGAAGACTCTGAAGAAATTACGCAGCCCTATTCCTCATGCTAGGAACAATTGCATAAACGCACAGAGCATGAGCCCCTCCACGCTTTCCATGCAAGTGGCAAGAAGGAGGCATATGAGGGGCAGGAGTTGTTTCATAGATGTTTCAGATGAAAAGGTTCACATTGGCCTGTTCGGCTCGTTCCATATAGCTTGCCACACCTCCCACGGTGACGTTGTCGAGCAGTTCCTCGCGCTTGACGCCCATCACGTCCATCGACATCTGGCAGGCGATAAACTCTACCCCGTTGTCGATGGCCTGCTGCCGGAGAGATTCCAGGGAATCGACTCCCTTCTTCTTCATCAGGTAGCGCATCATCCTGGCTCCGATGCCCAGCATGTTCATCTTCGAGAGAGCCAGTTGCGTACTGTCGGAGGGCAGCATCCACGAGAACATGCGTCCGAAGAGGTCTTTCTCAACCTTCGGCTTGCAGGATTTCTTGATGGCATTCAGTCCCCAGAAGGTGAAGAAGATGCTCACCTTCTTGCCCGTGGCGGCTGCCCCGTTGGCGAGGACAAAGGTGGCGAGCGTCTTGTCGAGGTCGTCACTGAAGAGGATGAGCGTCTTTCCCTGTGCTCCATCGTATATCTTCACGGCTTCAGAGGCACAGGGGGTGGCTTTCTCTATCTCCACGATGTATTTGCCACCCTCGGAACGTTTGCCCAGGAAGCGGTTGCCCGTGGTGCGGCACCATGCCTCGGCATCCCTAGGGAAGCCTGCATCGGTGGCCCTTACTTCCAGCCGTTCACCTGCCTTTAGCGAATCCATGGCCTGCTTCATCTTCAGTATCGGCCCGGGACACTGAATGCCGCACGCATCCACCTTGACGATGTGGTTGTGGTTGCATGAGCAGGCAGGATGGGGGCAGGCATCGGGTGCTTCTGCGGGGTCAAATCCCTTGGGAGTGGCTGGCTGGGTCATGGCTGCCTGATAGGTCTTCAGTCCACCCACAAGGTTGGAGACGTTCCCGAACCCATGTCCCTTCAGTATGTTGGAGGCCAGGTAGCCCCTCAGTCCCACACCGCAGAACAGCCACAGGGGGCGGGCGGGGGGTATCTCCTGTAGCCTCTCCCGTAGGTCGTCCAAGGGAATGTTTCTTGCACCAGGGAGGGTGCCCAGGGCAAACTCATCGGGCGTACGTACATCTATGAGTATGGCATTCTCCCGCTCCGCATGCTGAATGTCGCGCCAGTAGAGGGGCTTCATTTTTCCTGTAAGAATGTTGCCTGCCACGTAACCGGCAATGGCCACGGGGTCCTTGGCCGAGGAGAATGGTGGAGCATAGGCATGTTCGAGGCGAGTGAGCTGCTCTGCCGTGGCTCCCTGCTTGATGGCCAGGGCCAACTGGTCAATGCGCGTATCTACTCCGTCGTAGCCCACAATCTGTGCTCCGTACAGGCGACCGTCTTCCGGCGAGAAGGTGACCTTCAGGCTCATCTGCAGGCTTCCGGGGTAGTAGCCGGCATGTGAACCCTGGTGTATGGTGGCGGAGAGGTAGGGTATGCCCATCTGCCTGAGCCGCTTGGCAGGCAGTCCGGTGGAGGCCACGGTGAGGTCAAAGACCTTGGCAATGGCGGTCCCTATGGCTCCCTCGTACCTCACGCTGTTTCCCATGACTATGTTGTCGGCCACGATGCGTGCCTGGCGGTTGGCCGGACCGGCCAGGAAGTTGAGCCAGGGCTTGCCGGTGATGGGGTGCGGGAACTCGATGGCATCGCCCACGGCATAAACGTCCTCCTCGGAGGTCTGCAGGTATTCGTTGACCCATATCCCCTTCATCTCGCCCAGTTGGAGTCCGGCTTCCTGTGCCAGCCGCGTTTCTGCCCTTACGCCTATGCTCAGCAGCACCATGTCCGTTTCCAGCGAGATGCCCGACTTGAAATAAACGGTCAGCGAGCCGTTCTCCCGTGAGAAACTCTCCACGGCCTGTTCCAGATAGAGTTTCACGCCCTTCTCCTGAAGATGCTCATGGACGAGTGCGGCCATGGAGTAGTCGATGGGTCCCATGACCTGGTTAGCCATCTCCACGACAGCTACGTCCAGTCCCGCATGTTTCAGGTTCTCTGCCATCTCCAGTCCAATGAAGCCGCCTCCCACGATGACGGCCCTGTGTACCTTTCCTCCGTCCAGGAATGCCTTTATCCTGTCCGTGTCGCTGACGTTGCGGAGCGTGAAGATGCCCTCACTGTCGATGCCGGGAAGAGGGGGAACGATGGGGGAGGCTCCGGGCGAGAGCAGCAGTTTGTCGTAGGTTTCTGTATAATCCCGTCCGTCAGCTGTGCTTACCGTCACCGTCTTCTTCGTCGTGTCTATCTTTGTCACCTCGCTCTCTGTCCTCACGTCTATGTGGAACCTCCTGCCGAATGCCTCTGGGGTCTGGACGAAGAGTTTCCCACGTTCCTCTATGATGCCGCCTATGTAGTACGGAAGTCCGCAGTTGGCGTAAGAGATGTACTTTCCTTTCTCTATCAGAAGAATCTCTGCCTCTTCTGTCAGTCTTCTTATGCGTGCTGCTGCCGTAGCGCCTCCGGCCACGCCGCCAATGATGATGATTCTCATGTGCTGGTTTGTTTTTTTAGGGTTAGTGATTTTGATTATACTCAGCCGCCTGATGCCCTCCATCATGAGTGCTGACTGTCTGTTTTCCGTGTTTTTCCCACTTCCAAAGCGTGTCCGGTATTTGCTGTCTCAGGGAGTGAATATATTTGTAGGTACAAAAATACTGATTTATATTGGTTTATCCAAATATTCCAGCCACCTTTTGCACCAAAACATGATGTTTATGGTTGATGTGGTATAGGAGTTCATAGTTCATAGTTGAGAGGTTATCGAAGGGGAAGAGTAGTTGAATGGTTAAAGTTCATGGCTGCTTAATCGTGTATGAGAACAATAACCCAAGAACCCAAGAACTTTTCAATAACCCAATAATCCATCTTCTCGATTCACAAACATACTATCCTTTGGGTATGCTGATTGAAGTTTCCAAAGAGAAACAAGATGTTACAGACAAGTTGCTAACAAACCTCTTCGATGAAACTATAACCCTAAAAGAAAGAGCGATTGCTTATATGTCTGGCTTTGACAAGTTGGTAAAGATAATGGCAGACGATTGCTGTCTGTACTTCTGTACGCTGAGAATTTTGAGCCCTCCGAAGCATTCATGATGGCTTTGGACGAATATATCGATTACTATAACAATAAAAGAATCAAATCCCGGTGAAAAGGAAAGAGCCCGGTGAAATACCGAACTCTTTCTCAAATCGGATAGTTAATAACCCGTCCAACTTTTTGGGGTCACTTCATTACGACACAGCCCCATATTTTCATCATCACTTTATTTTATATGCAGCTTTACG
>CAJLWM010000044.1 GCA_905210415.1 uncultured Prevotellaceae bacterium | reverse complement strand
CTCAATTCTATCACTATATCTTTCCGCATTTCACTTTTTTGTAGTAACTTTGCAGTCGAAATATAGAAAATAGAATACGAAAAAATTTGATAACAAACAGTTTAGTTTAAGTATTATGAATCGTTTCAAGAAAAATTTATTAGGTTTATTAGGTTTGGCCGCCGCCGCATGCGTTGTTACCTCGTGTGGAGGTGATAAGCAACAGCAACAAGCCGGTGCAGCGCCACAACAAGTGGAAACAATGACAATAGCATTGAACTCTACTGAGATTAATGCTACTTATCCAGCCACTATCAAGGGTAAAACAGACGTAGAAATTCGTCCACAAGTGTCGGGCTTCATCACTCGCGTATTGGTTGACGAGGGTCAACATGTGCGCAAGGGCCAAGCACTGTTTGAAATCGACAAGGTTCAGTATGAGTCGGCAGTTCGTTCGGCCGAAGCGTTGGTAGCATCAGCTAAGGCACAAGTGTCAACAGCACGCCTAACAGCCGACAATAAGCGCAAGCTATTTGAGAAGAATATTATCAGCGATTATGAATATCAGACAGCAACACTCAGTCTGCAGTCAGCCGAAGCATCGCTCAATCAGGCAAAGGCACAATTGGTGAATGCCCGCAAAAACCTTTCTTACGCCACAGTGGTAGCACCATGCGATGGCGTGGTGGGCTTGATACCAAATCGTGAGGGATCGCTTGCCAGCCCATCATCGGCACAAGCACTCACCACAGTGTCAGACAACTCTAAGGTATATGCTTATTTCTCATTCAACGAAAAAGATGTGTTGGAGATGACCCAAAACGGCACTCGCACCATGCAGGCAGCCATCAATGAGATGCCAGAAGTGAAATTGCGCCTCTCTGACGGCACAATATATCCATTCACTGGCAAGGTGTCAACCGTGTCGGGTGTGCTCAATGCCACCACTGGTACAGCCACGGTGCGCGCGTTGTTCGACAACAAAAACGGCATGCTCCGCAGTGGTTCTACAGGCAATGTGCTCATTCCACAGCAAGCCAGCAACGTGATATTGATTCCACAACAAGCCACTTACGAAGTGCAAGACATGAAGTATGTGTATGTGGTGAACGACTCAAGCATAGCACATGCCCGCATCATCAAGGTAGACCCAATCGACAACGGCAAGCAATACGTGGTAAGAGACGGATTGAAGGTTGGCGAAGTGATTGTGACCGAAGGCGTGGGCGTGGCAGTGCGTGAAGGCACAGCCATCGCCAAAGGCGAAGCCAAAGCCGCTAAGTGAGAAGATAGCAGAAAAGGAAAAGATTCACTCTTAGTAAAACGGAGGAAAAACTAATGAAATTAGATACATTTATAAAACGCCCGGTACTTTCTACCGTAATATCAATTTTTATAGTGATACTGGGTTTGATAGGCCTCACGAGCCTACCAGTGGAACAATATCCTGATATTGCGCCACCAACAGTGCGCGTTTCCACCACATACAATGGTGCCAACGCCATGACCGTGCTAAACTCTGTGATTGCACCTCTTGAAGAATCAATCAACGGTGCGCTCAACATGACATATATGACATCATCGGCCACCAACAATGGTAATGCCGAAATCACCGTGTACTTCAAGCAAGGTTACGACCCAGACATGGCAGCCATTGACGTGCAAAACCGTGTGTCGCAAGCCACCAGTATGTTGCCAGCCGAAGTTACCCGTGTGGGTGTGACTACCCAGAAGCGTCAGACATCAATGCTCGTCGTGATGTCGCTCTATTCGCTAAACGACGAATATCCAGTAGACTTCCTTGAAAACTATATGAACATCAACGTTGTGCCAGTGATCAAGCGTATTGCCGGCGTGGGTGATGCTATGGTGATGGGTGCCGACTATTCTATGCGTATATGGCTCAAGCCGGAAGTGATGGCGCAATACAATCTTATGCCAAGCGACATTTCTGCAGCTCTTGCCGACCAGAATATTGAGGCCGCTCCAGGTCAGTTTGGTGATCAAGGTAAGCAAAGTTTTCAATACGTATTGCGCTATAAGGGCCGCTTGGCAACACCAGAAGAATTCGACAAGATTGTGGTGCGTGCCGACAACAATGGTAATGTGCTCTACTTGAAGGATGTGGCAGACGTGGAACTCGGCCGTCTATCATACGGATTTGAAAACCACATCAACGGTCATAAGGGTGTGACCGCAATCGTATTCCAGTCGCCGGGTTCGAATGCGAGCGACATTGTAGAAAAGGTGCTCAATGTGGTGGACGAATGCAAGGGTAATTTGCCGCCAGGACTTGCCATTGATGTGCCAATGAATGTGAACACATTCTTGCAGGCATCAATCGACGAACTTATCAAGACCCTTATCGAGGCATTTATCCTCGTGTTCTTGGTAGTGTATGTGTTCTTGCAGGATTTGCGCTCAACACTTATCCCAGCCATTGCCATCCCAGTGTCGCTGGTGGGTGCATTTGCATTGCTCTATGCGATGGGCTTCTCAATCAACTTGCTCACCTTGGCAGCACTTGTGCTTGCTATTGCCATTGTGGTGGACGACGCCATAGTGGTGGTGGAGGCGGTACACGCCAAACTTGATGAGGGCTATAAGTCGTCGCGTCAAGCAGCTATGGATGCCATGAGCGAAATTGGTAGCGCTATCATATCTATCACACTGGTGATGATGCTTGTGTTTATTCCAGTGTCGTTTATGCCAGGCACCGAGGGTGTATTCTATAAGCAATTCGGTCTTACTATGGCATTTGCCATTGGTATTTCGGCCATCAATGCGCTCACACTGTCGCCAGCGTTGTGTGCCCTTTTGCTGAAGCCACACACCGAGGGTGAAGAGAAGACCACCTTTGTGGGTCGTTTCCATATAGCATTCAATACGGCTTATGATAGCATGCTCGATCGCTATCGCGGAGCAGTGGCAAACCTCATTAAGGTGAAGCGTGTGGCATGGATAGTGGTGGCAGGAGCAGTGGCATTGCTCATTTGGCTCATGTCGGTCACTCCATCAGGCCTTGTTCCTAACGAAGATACAGGTACAATCATGGCAGTGGTGAATATGCCACCAGCCACATCACAAGAGAAGACCCTCGAGGTGATGGGTCGTGTAGACTCTATTATCGGCACCATCCCAGCAGTGAAGACCCGTGTAATGATTCAGGGTTATAGCTTCGCTGGTGGTGAAGGTAACACCTATGGTTCGTTTATCATTGACCTTAAGGACTGGAAGGAACGTAGCAAGGAAGAAAGCGCCGACAACATCGTTAAGCAGCTCTACGGAATCGTGGGCGGACAGGTGAAAGATGGTCAAGTGATGTTCTTTGCACCGCCAATGATCACCGGTTATGGTGCGTCAAACGGTTTTGAAGTGCAACTTCAAGATAAGACCGGTGGCGACATCAACAAGTTCTTCCAGATAGAGCAGCAATTTCTTGGCGCATTGAATCAGCGCCCAGAGATACAGATGGCATACTCATCGTTCAACCCAACCTTCCCACAATATATGGTATCTGTAGATGCTGCCAAGTGTGCCAAGGCAGGCGTGGGTACATCTACCGTGCTTAGTGTGCTTCAAGGTTACTACGGCGGTATGTATGTGTCAAACTTCAGCCGTTTCGGTAAGTTGTATCGTGTGATGCTCCAAGGTGCTCCAGAATCGCGTATTTCGCCAGAGACGCTCAATTCTGTGAAGGTGCGCACAGCGAGCGGTATGTCGCCAATCACCGACTTTATCTCGCTTAGCCGCGTGTATGGTCCGGATATGATGACACGCTTCAACCTGTTTACCTCAATCAGTGTGAGCGGTACGCCAAATCCTGGCTACACATCAGGAGAGGCTATCGCAGCCATTCGCGAGGTTGCTGCAGAAGTATTGCCACAAGGCTATAGCTTTGAGTTCTCGGGCTTGACTCGTGAAGAAGACTCTTCGGCATCGGGCTCTACCGGCATCATCTTCGGCTTGTGCTTGGTATTTGTATACTTGATTTTGAGTGCGCTCTACGAGAGCTACATTTTGCCACTTTCGGTAGTGCTTTCTATCCCGCTTGGTTTGATGGGTTCGTTTGTGTTTGCCGGCATCTTCGGCGTTGCCAACAACATCTACTTGAAGATTGCGCTCATCATGCTTATCGGTCTTCTTGCCAAGAATGCCATCCTTATCGTTGAGTTTGCGCTCGACCGCCGTAAGCAAGGTATGGGCATTGTGGAAGCAGCAGTGTCGGGAACCTCGGCACGTTTGCGCCCAATCTTGATGACTTCGTTGGCTATGATCGTAGGTTTGTTGCCATTGATGTTTGCCAATGGTGTAGGCGCAAATGGCAATAATGCCCTCGGTACGGGTGCCATCGGTGGTATGCTCTTTGGTACAGTGCTTCAGGTGTTTATCGTGCCACTCTTGTTTGTGATATTCCAGTCGTTGCAAGAACGCTTCAAGCCAATGAAGTGGAAGGACACTGATCCTGTGGAAATGACCAAGGAAATAGAGCAATATGAAAGTAAATAATCGTCCTAACCCAAGAAGACAATAAAGCAATGAAATTGAAAAAATATATATTCATGGCTGTCGTAGCAGTGGTGTTGTCCACTGCTATGGGCAGTTGCAAAATGTATTCGAATTACACCTTGCCAACCGAAGGCTTGGTGGGAGAATATGCACAAGTCAAGAATGAACCAGTGGACTCCACAGCACTTGGCAACCTTGATTGGCGACAGATTTTCACAGATCCTACGCTGCAAGGTTATATACAGCGTGCGCTCGACAACAATATCGACTTGGAGAATGCTAAGTTGAACGTAGACATTGCGCAAGCACAATTGCAAGGTGCAAAACTTAGTTATCTGCCTTCTGTGGCATTAAGCCCAAATGGCGCAGGTTCGAAGTATTTTATCGACGGCTCTAAGTTCTCATGGACTTATCAGTTGCCATTGGCAGCAAGTTGGGAAGTGGATATTTTCGGCAGAACACTCAATGCCAACCGCAAGGCAAAGCAGGCATTGCTGCAAAGCCAAGACTACCGTCAGGCAGTGCGCTCGCAGATTATCGGCGCTGTGGCAAACACCTACTATGCACTCGTAACACTGCGTAAGCAACACACCATCCTCACTCAGACCGCCAAAAACTGGAAAGAGTCGGTGGAAATCATGAAGCAGATGAAGGAAGCAGGCCGCTACAACGAGGTGGCAGTGGTGCAAAGCCAAGCCAACTATTGCAGCGTGATGGCATCGATACCTTCTGTGGAAATGTCGATAAACGAGGCCAACAACACCATGTCGCTTCTTCTCAACGAGAAGATGACCGTATGGCAAGTCAACGAAGATGCCGCTCCGCTGGTGCTTACAGCCGCAGCTGTAGAGGGAGGCATACCTGTGAAGTATGTGGCTTCGCGTCCTGATGTATCGGCTGCAGAGCATTCGTTTGCTGCTGCTTACTATCAGACCAATATGGCTCGCTCGGCATTCTATCCAAGCCTAAACATCTCGGCACAAGGCGGATTTACCAACATTGTGGGTAGCGCCATAATGAACCCTGGCAAATGGTTCTTGAACCTTGCAGGTAGCCTTACCGCTCCATTGTTTGCGCGCGGACAGAATATTATGAATCTCAAGGTGTCGAAAGCCGCACAAGAGCAAGCTTTGAACAAGTTTGAATATACTGTGCTTAATGCGTGTGCTGAGGTGAGCAATGCCTATGTGACAATGACCAAGACCTCAGAGCAGCAGCAATATTATCAAGAGCAGGTAGACAATCTTGCTAAGGCCGTTGAATACAACCGCGACCTTCAGCAGTTGGCTACAGCCACCTATCTTGAGGTGATTACAGCCCAAACCCAATTGCTCGCTGCGCAACGCCAGATGCTGAGCAATGAGTTGGCTATTTCGCGTGCGTCAATCGCTCTCTATCAGAGCCTTGGCGGCGGTAGATAAAACAAGAAGTTAATTTTAAATTATATACTACTATGATTAGTCCATTAGCATATGTGAGTGAAAAAGCCAAGCTTGGCAAGAATGTCACTGTGCATCCGTTTGCACATATCGATGCCAACGTGGAGATTGGTGATGATTGCGAAATCTTCCCGTATGCAAGCATTGTATCGGGATGTAGAATCGGCAATGATGTGAAAGTGTACCAAGGTGCCATAGTAGGTGCCGATCCTCAGGATTTCCGCTGGAAGGGCGAAGACACTTATTGCTATATCGGCAACAAAGTGAGAATACGCGAACACGTGATTATCAACCGCGGCATACACACTGAGGGTGGTACTCGCATCGGCGACGAAACCTTCATCATGGCGAAATCTCACATCGGTCACGATTGCGTGCTCGAGGGCCGCACTGTGGTGGGTAATGGTGTGCAGTTGGCAGGCGACAACCATGTGGAAGAGTGTGTGATACTCTCGTCAAATGTGATATTGCATACAGGCAGCAATGTGGGTGCCTGGGCTATGGTGAAAGGCGGTTGCCGCATTGCCGGCAATGTGCCTCCATACGTGGTGATGGCTCACAACCCAGTGACTTATTACGGTGTGAATGCCTACATCATGAGAAGCCGTGGCATTAATGAAGACAAGATTGACGATATCGCTAAGGCTTATCGCCACGTCTATCAATGCGACACTTCGCTTGAAAACGCTATGCGCCGTATTGAGAAGTATATCGCACCTTCGCCAGAGCGTGACCACATTCTTGACTTTATTCGTAAAAACAATATGAATATTGTTGCTACTAAGGCATTGCTCAGCGATGATTAAACCCAAATCGGTCATTAGGCCGTAAATGTGCGATTTTTCTCTACTGCTTGGAGCCTTTCGGTTTTTATAAGGCATCTTTTGCTTGTTTTTAATTCGCAATAGCTTGCTATTACTCATTAAAAGGCAATCAAAATCTGTTCTTCTAAAATTCCGAAATCCTGCCAAGCCCTAATGCCCGAATTGGGATAGACATATTTTCTTGAAACCTTGGGGGCTTGGCGGTGACGTTAAGTCCCTCTTTTCATAGGGCAATACTTAGGAATGTCGTTATTTCACGCCCCCATCTTTCTGCCTATTGCTGATGGCGGATGCTGAGAATGAAGCGTTGCTGCTCTACACGATAACTGATGCTTAGTTTGCTCTTGTCGCAGATATTCTTGATGATAGTGAGTCCGAGGCCGCTTGATTCCACCTTGTTTGGGATAAACCGATAACGCTCAAAGAGGTTTCCTTCGGGCAGTTGACCGGTGAAGGTGTTGCTGATTTCTATGCAGTCGGCGCTGAGGCTCAGGTGTATGTCGCCACCCTCGATGTTGTGCTTCACTGCGTTGGTGAGTAGGTTTTGAGTGAGGTGTTCAGCCAAAAGAGGGTGCATCTTCGCCGTGAAATGCGATGTCTCGCTTATTTCCAATCGGATTTGCCGCACATCGAGCAGCTCTTGGTAGAGATCCAAGAATTGGTGTATCGATTGGTTCAGGTCAATCGTTTGAGTCTCGGCGTATTGGTCGTTGTTTATCTTGGCCAGAAAGAGCAATGAGCGGTTGAAGCGAATCATACGGTTCACCGCTTGACTGATGGAATGGAGATTTTTCAGCGTTTCCTCGTCGGTGATATCGGCTTGCAGCAGGGTTTCCAGTTTCATTTGTATAATCGATAGCGGTGTCTGCAATTCATGCGAGGTGTTTTCGAGGAACTCCTTCATATTGGTGTAGTCGCGGTTGATTTTGCTCATCATTCCTTGTAGAATCTGATTGAGCTCTTGAAACTCGTCGATGTCATAGTGCTTCAGTTCCACGGTTGAGGGTCGCTCAATATCGTAGGAGCGAATGCTCGCCAGAATCTTATTGAACGGACGGGAGATTTTTCGGGCAAAAAACAAGTCGGTGACTGATGAGAACAGAATGAAGAGCAGCACCACCAGCACTAATGATAATAATACTGTGCCTATCAAGTTGTCTTCTTCAAGGGTAGGAAGCATCAGCGTCACCACATAGCAGCGGTGCGAGGTAGTCACTGGGAACATCAGTTTGCGATATACCACCATCTCTTTTTGATAATCGCTGAATATCAGTGTGTCGCAGATGGCCTCATCTATTTTGATAGGCCCTTTCACGCCCGAAACTACCGTCAGGTTGCTATGTTTCATCTCTAATGAGCGGAAAGGCGGCAGAGTGTCGTTCTCGACAGCATACTCTTCGATATCGATGCGGTATTCTTTCAAAACATCGTCGGTAGTTCGGTGAATGGAGTGCCGGTATAGGTAGTAGTTGGCAATAAAACTGGTTACCACTACGCAGAGCAGGGTGGTGACACTATACAGACGATATTTCGATGTAAGCCTCATGCTTCGCAGAATTTATAACCGATAGAGTAGATTGATTTGATGTAGTCGTTGCCACCGGCTCGCATAATCTTGTTTCGCAGGTTGCGTATGTGAGTGTAGATGAAATCCAGCGAATTGGCGTTGATGCCCATCATATCGCCCCACAGGTGCTCCACGATGCTCTCTTTGCTCAGCACACGGTTTTGGTTGATGATGAAATACATAATCAGGTCGAATTCCTTGGGTGTGAGCGCGAGTTCCACGTCGTTGACGAAGAATTGGCGAGAATCGGGGTTTACCCGCAGTTCGTTGAATGTGATGTCGTGGCTTCCGCCGAAATGTGAGCGTCGTAGCACCGATTTGATGCGAGCGTTGAGTTCGGCAAGGCTGAATGGTTTGGCGAGGTAGTCGTCGGCACCGGCATCCAGTCCAGAAATCTTGTCTTCTATTGAGTTGCGAGCCGACACCACGATGATGCACACGGGCAGTTTTCGCCTTTTGATTTCGCGAATCAGGTTCAATCCGTTACCGTCGGGCAGGGTGATGTCGATAATGGCGCAATCATATTCATATATGGCGAGTTTTTCATGAGCGTCTTGGTATGTCCCAGCGGTTTCCACCTTAAAGCCTTCGTGTTTGAAAAACCTACCGATTAAATCTTGTATTTCGTGCTCGTCTTCTACTATAAGCAGTTTCATTGTATTATGTTGTTTAGTTCTTTAGATGGAGAGTGTCTTGCAAATATATGTAATCTAAGCGAAAAAATGATTATTATAGTTAAAAATACACCCGAAATTCATAGAAAAGGGGATGTTTTTAAGTGTTTTTATGAATCTTCGGATTTGCTTTAGATTTTATTGAGATTCTATTTAGAATCCTATTTTATCTTTGCTTCCAACGAGATTAGTTATTGTAATAAACAACGAACGTGAAGCGAGCGTTGATTGGAGTATAAACCACATAAACACATTGAATTATGAGTAAGATTATGAAATTTTGGAATGTATTTTTGAGCGTGTTGGTAATGGCATTTGTCTTTGCTGCATGTAGCGACGATGAGCCAGGCGGTAGCGATAAGAATTTGCCAACGGCTGTAACCGAATCATTTAAGAAAAGTTTCCCAGAGGCTACAAATGTGGCTTGGAAACAAAGTCAAGGTTATTATTTGGCTTCATTCAATATGAAAGCCAAAGGTGCTGCATTGGCTGCACAAGCAAACAAGGCATGGTTCTTGAAAGATGGCACCATGAGCTTGAGCGATGTGGATGTGCCAATGAGCGTGTTTGAAAGCGATGTCACTTATGCCAAGATTTTGGCAACGTGGAAAGCTTCAGTATATTTCAGCGATGGCTATGTGATAAGCGAGGTGGAAGTGCTCACCCGTAATGGCTCGGCTGCAATGATTGTGAAGATGGAAGTGAAAAAGGGTAAGCAAGAATATGATCTTTATTTCACCTTGGATGGCCGCTTAGTGAAGGCTGTGCTTGATGATGACGACGATGATGATATGCCTTGCCCTGTAGAGCTTGAAAAGATTGTCCTTCAGATGTATTCGGGCTCGGTGATAATAGACTTTGAGATGGAAGACGGCGGCTTCGAGGTGACTGTATTGACCAAAATTGGTCACATCACCGTAAAGAAGGAATTGATGTTTGATAAGAACAACAAGTTCTTGTATGCCGAAATCGAGATTGAAGATAAGGCGTTGGCCGAATTGATAAAGAAATTCTTTACACCAGAACTAATATCGCAGATTGTGGCAATAACTGGAGAAACCAATCCTGCAGAGTGGGACTTCGATATAATTGAAGATGCTCAAGGCCTTTGCACCATCTATATCGAAGACAAAAACGACAAGAAGGTGGAATGGAGAAAAGGTATAAATCTGCATGATTATTTTAATTAAGGTTTAATCCAAATCGGGTTTAAAAGATTGTGTTTCTGACTAATTGGTCCCGTTGGGTGGGAGTGAAATCCCGCCAACGGGTTTTTCTGGAAACAGCCGATAGCTCCCTTGTGCTTCGCTTGTCGAAGCATGTATTGAATCGACCGGTTGATTGACAAGCAAAAGCGTGCCTATATGAAGGCGCGCTTTTTTGATGGTTTTGGGTGGATATGTTGGGGATATTTTTTAACTTTGGAATATTATGAAGAACCGTATGAAACACGATATGAAGAACTATTCCAGACGACTATTGGCGGCGGTGATTGCTTTGGCAATGCAGTGCTGCGTGGTGTGGGCCGCTGAGCGCGACAATGCTCAGTGGGTGAATCCGATGATTGGCACTGCCATAAGCGATGCTCCCACGTTGTGGGGCAACTATGGGGGCACTTATCCGGGGGCTGTGTCGCCCTGGGGCATAGTGCAGTTGTCGCCCGAGACCAGTGTCCGTCCCGAGGAAAAGGGGTATTACTATTCCGATGATAAGATACTTTATTTCTCGTGCATGGGGCATCACAGCGGTTCGCCAAACGGTGCCGCTGGGCGATTGTATATGACCTTTGTGCGTGGCAATGTGGAACGTCTGCCAAAGGATTATGCAGGCCGGCAATTCAGCCATGCCGATGAGGTGGCTCGTCCGGGCTACTATGGCGTGCGCTTTGCCGATGGCGATGAGGTGGCGATGACGGCAGCCTCGCATGCGGGCATTGTGCGTTACACCACAGTGAGTAGTGCTTCCACAGTGATGATTTGCCGCGGTGGCAGCATCAAGGTGGTGGGCAATGCCGAGGTGCATTGCGCGATGAACAACACCATAATCAAGTTCTCCGCTCCGATGAGGAGTCACACGCTGCGTGGCGACACTTTGATAGCGCATTTTGACACAAAATCGCCACTGCAGGTGATGCTGAGCGTGTCGGCAAATGGCGTTGCGCAAAGTGCGCAAAACGCCAAGAAGCAATTGTGCGGAGGCGATTTTGATGCGGTAAGGACGAAGGCTTATGCCGATTGGCGCAGAGAGTTGGCGTGTGTGGATATAGACGGCGCCGACGATAAGACGATGCAGAAATTCTATACTGCGATATATCACTCGTTGCTACATCCTATCAATGTGGCAGACGTGGGTGAGAAGCCTGTGTATCGTGGCTATTCGCCGTGGGACACATTCCGCACGCTTCATCCGCTGCTCTCGCTGATTAAGCCCGATGTTCAGCGTGGCATAGTGGAAAGCCTGCTTGATGAATATCAGCACGGAGGAATGTTGCCAAAAGGCCCGATGACCGGATTGCACGTGATAGCGATATTGCTCGACTCGTATGTCAATGGCGTGGCTGATGGTCAGCTAAAGGATATCTATGATGCTTGCGAAGCCTCGTATGGCAAACTGCATCACAGCGAGGCCATGCAGCAGTATCTGCGTCACGGCTATGTTGACGCCCGTGAGGAGCAGAGTGTGAGCATCACTGCCGAATTGGCCTACGATGATTGGGCGATGATGCGCCTTGGCACGTTGCTTGGCCGATCGGCTGAGGCGGCGCAGTATGCCGAAAGGGTGCAGAATTATGTGAATCTGTGGGATGCGTCCACCATGTTTATGCTGCCTCGCGAGGGTAAGCGATTCCTGCATGGCTGCGGCGAATTGGGTTATCAGGAGAGCAATAAATACACCGCATCGCTGTTTGCGCCGCATAATGTGAATCATCTGGTGAATCTGAGTGGCGGAAGCAAACTATTTGCCCAACGATTGCAAGAGGCGTTTGATGGCGGTAATATAGTGTTTGACAATGAGACTATTCTGCACTATCCGTGGCTGTTTGTGTGGGCTAAGCGTCCCGACCTTGCCGCGAAATATGTGCGCAGCGTGGCGCAAGATTGCTATGATATAACTCCGGGCGGAATTCCCGGCAACGACGACCTCGGCTCGATGTCGAGTTGGTATGCGTTTGCAGTAATGGGCATAATGCCAGTTTGCCCTGGCACAGATGAATACGTAGTCGTGCCGCCACTTGTGCCGAGCGTGAGCATTCATTTGGCAGATGGCAAGACAATGTGCATCACCCGTGGGGGTAATGCGTCGGGCGATTTTATGCCACAGCCTGTGCTCAATGGCGTGGCACAGCGTCGTTGCCACATCACCCATAGCGAATTGCTGCGTGGCGGAGAACTCACATACGATTGGGGCAAAGCGTTTGCTGCCGCCGATATGCAGATGCCGTATTCCTACAACGCCGGAGCACCACAGTTTGCTGTGGCGGCGCAGGGCAAACAGCCTCGCAAGGTGTTGCCTAACGAGGAAGTGGTGATGCCGATAGTGTTGACCAACAGCGGCTCCGATGGAGTGTGCGTGGTGGCGCTCACGTGCAAGGGCGACACGGTGGCGAGCAAAAATGTGTATGTGCCGGCAAATGGCAGCGCATGCGACACTCTGCGATACCGACTGTATGCCGAGGGTAAGCACCGATTGTGCTTGGCCGACAAGGCGTTTACGGTGAAGGTGAAAAGCAACCGAAGCCGCTTGATGCGCCTTGAATGCGAAGATATAGCCGCGACTCCGGTGGTGAAATGCGGCACTCCGGTGCAAGTAGTAGCCACGATTAAGAATATAAGCGGTAAGCCATATAAGGGCATGGTGGCACTTCGCAGAAATAGCGACTTGGCAGGTGAGGCGCAGGTGGCATTGCAGCCGGGCGAGAGCAGAAAATACGTCTACAGCCTCGATTCGCTCCCTTGCAGGGTGAATGAATTGAAGGTGCTGCAACACACAGCCTCTGTGAAAGGCTATTGCGACGACGTGCAAGCCACGGTGCTTGATGTGGATTATGTGGATAGCATGGCGGTGGATAAATCGGGCTTCCGCAACCACGGCAGTTGCTTCGGGCCGCTCGTTTGGGCCGACCGCTCGGTGGCAACGGGTTGGGGAGCATATATTGAGTTTCCTAAATCGGCAAGCCTGATGTATCCATATCAGCAGTTCACCATGCTCTCGTGGGTGAATATGTCGTCGAAAAACGGCAAGGGATATATCGATTTCTTTACCAAGGGCGATTACACGCTAATGAAGATGCAGAGAGGCAACCGCCTTGTGTTTTTTGCTGGCGGATGGGGTCGGGGCCAGTGCGAAGTGGCGGTGCCGGATGATTGGTTTGACCATTGGCATCTGGTGGCAGGTGTGTGCGAAGCCGGTAGCATAAAATTGTATATCGACGGGCAATTGACGCAGACCATAGCGGTGGATGGAGCGATTGCTGCCACTGAGGTGCCATGGAATGTGGGGCGCAATGCCGAGATGCCATATGCACGCTTTGGCAATATCCGTTTCCGTGACACACGCATCTATGCTGTAGCCCTCACTGCCGATGCAATCAAGCAGATATATAGTGAAGAGAAGGAATAATCCCAAATCGTCATTAGGCCCTAATGACCGATTTGGAATAAAAAAGCCGTGGCGCAGATTGCGTCGCGGCTTTTGTCTGTTATTGCATCAATCGGCGGAGATAAAACCTCATCGATTGTATGTAATGCTTAGTCTAATTCGAGGTCGCAGTTGAACACTTCGTGCCAAGGAAGACCTTGCTTGTTGAGGACGTCGAGGAATGGATCTGGATCGAATTCTTCCACGTTGTGAACGCCCGGCTTCTTCCAAATGCCCTTGAGGAACATCATAGCGCCAGTCATGGCAGGCACACCAGTGGTGTAGCTTACGCCTTGCATGCCAGTTTCCTTGTAAGCAGCCTCGTGAGAGCAGTTGTTGTAGATGTAGTAGGTGAGTTCTTTGCCGTCCTTACCGATACCGCGAATGCGGCAGCCGATGCTGGTCTGACCGTCGTAGTTCGATCCGAGGTCTTGAGGGTTAGGCAATACGGCCTTTAGGAATTGCAAAGGCACAATCTTCACCTTCACAGTCTTTTCAGGATTGTCGGCAAGCGGAGCAGCATATTCAATCTCATCGATGCGGCTCATACCCAGATTTTGTATGCAATCGAGGTAAGTGAGGTATTGTTGTCCGAAAGTCATCCAGAAGCGAGCGCGCTTGATGGTAGGGAAATTAATCACAAGGCTCTCAATCTCCTCGTGGTGGAGCAGATAGCTTTCCTTAGGACCGATTTCAGGGTATGTCAGAGGCTTGTGTATTTCAAGAGGCTCTGTTTCCACCCATTCGCCGTTTTCCCAATAAAGGCCCTTCTGAGTGATTTCGCGGATGTTGATTTCTGGGTTGAAGTTAGTGGCAAACGCCTTGTGGTGATTGCCTGCGTTGCAGTCCACGATGTCGAGGAATTGAATTTCCTTGAAGTGGTGTTTAGCGGCATAAGCGGTGTAGATGCTGGTGACACCTGGGTCGAAACCGCAGCCGAGTATTGCGGTAAGGCCAGCCTTCTCAAAGCGTTCACGGTAAGCCCATTGCCAGCTGTATTCAAAGTGAGCTTCGTCGCGAGGCTCATAATTGGCGGTGTCAAGATAGTTTACGCCGCATTCCAAACAAGCATCCATGATAGTGAGGTCTTGATAAGGAAGAGCCACGTTTATCACGATGTCGGGACGATGTTTCTTGAAAAGTTCCACCAATTGAGGCACACTGTCGGCATCCACCGAGTCGGTGGTGATGTTAGGTGCGCCGATGGCCTTAGCCACAGCGTCGCACTTGCTCTTTGTGCGAGAGGCGATAACGATTTCGTTGAACACGTCGGGGTTTTGAGCACATTTATGCGCCACTACGGTGCCTACGCCACCGCATCCGATAATCAATACTTTACCCATTTTTATTTATAGTAAGAGTCGTTTTTAAATTAATATTAACCTTTTTGCGCCATCTCTGACGCAGTTCTCTGACTTTGTGTAGACAAAAGTAATCATAAAATTGCAAAAACGGGGTATTAAAAAGGAAAAACACCAAACCTTTTTTATAACTTTGGGAAAATAAGCCTTTAATACCAACGATAAAGCCCAAATTATGAGTGGAATGAGAGCAGAAGTGTCATTATCAGCTATGCTGCATGCTTGCGCGCAAGCATGGACATGGCGTGTTGTGATGCTGACGACGAATGGCAAAATCCCTACACGAGAAGATGTAATGAAAGAGGTGGACCGAAAAAAAGAGTGAAAAATGAAGGTTTTTGTAAAAATAATAGTGCTGCTTACAGTATTGCTTATTTCGAGAAGTGCATTTCTGTGTATAGATAAAATGTTTGAAGAACGATATATTATAGAACAAGCAGAGTATTTTTGTGGTTGGCAATCAAGCGTACGCATTCTCGGCTTATTTATACACTTCGTGGGATGACGAATATTTCTGGGAGTTGCCGTGTATATGATTGGCGTGGTAGAAAATGCGTAGATGTGATGTGATGGGGGGTGAATGCGAAAGGCGGTGTGGGTGTGGATGAGCGGCGATGTGGCGGGAGATGTGCGTGGATATGACGGGTGAAAAAAATGAATGCTTTTTGGGGCGAAAATCCCCATTTTTCGGCGAAAGTTTGCTATCTTTGCCAAGCGCAAGAGTTGGACCCTCTTGCCGAATGTGAACATCGCAAGCTAATCGTCACAAAGATAGGCAAACGAGCAAACGGAAGTTAAACGACAAACGTAACTTAGCTATGCTGGCATTTTGGAATATAACCAAGGGCATAAACGAGTTGGAGGAATGGCGTCCATCTTGTTGGGTTCAGGTGACATGCCCTACCGAATCGGATATTGAATATTTGAATAAGAAACTGCAGTTGCCCGACTATTTCATGTCGGACATTGCCGATACGGATGAGCGTGCTCGTTATGACTATGATGACGGATGGCTGATGATTATCTTGCGTATACCTCAATTGAAGAAGACCAATAGCCGTTCGCCTTACACCACTATCCCCCTTGGTATTGTGATTAAGAAGGATGTGATAATCACCATCTGCCACCAAGAGACGGGGATGCTTCAGGATTTTATCAATCATCATAAGCGCAAAGGCGTGGGATTCAGCGATGCTGCCGACTTGGTGTTCTGCCTGTTCCTCTCGGCTTCGGTGTGGTATCTGAAATATCTGAAGCAGGTGAGCATGCTCATAGAGAAATTTAAGCGCAATCTGGATATGCAAATCGACAACAACGACCTTGTGAGCCTCTCGAGATTGCAAGATAGTTTGACATATTTTGCCACTTCTATTCGTGGCAACGAGACTCTGTTGTCGAAAATCAAGTTTCGCCTGCCGGTCGATGAACTGGATGCCGAATTGATTGAGGATGTCAACATTGAGATGAACCAGGCGCGTGAGACCACGGCTATCTATATCAACATCCTTAATTCTACCATGGATACCTATGCCAATGTGATCAACAACAATATGAACCGCGTGATGCGTCTGCTCACGTCGCTCAACATGATCATCATGTTCCCTACATTGGTGGCAAGTCTTTTTGGTATGAACCTTATCAATGGTATGGAAGAATGGAAATGGGGCTTTGCGGTGGCGCTTGTGATATCGGTGCTTATCACCATCTGCTCGCTTCTCTTCTTCAAGAGGCGCAAGTGGCTGTAATGTAGGCTGGGTGAAGCATTGCTATTGGCGTGAAGCTCACGCCAGTGGTGATTATATCTCACGCAGATACCCGCAGATTTAACGGATATTTTTCGATTTCCAGCGCCGGTGGGCAACGTCCCGCCATTGGTGATTTTATTTCACGCAGATACC
>CAJLWM010000043.1 GCA_905210415.1 uncultured Prevotellaceae bacterium | reverse complement strand
TGGTGGTGGAAGGCGATACCGACACTATTAACTTCAACAATCTTGACAAGGTGCTTGAAGAACCAGGCACTCAGATGCGCATCTTCGGCAAACCAGAGGTGAAAGGACACCGCCGCATGGCTGTTATCCTCGCCATCGACGAAAGCGTTGAAGCTGCTAAGGAAAAGGCCGAACGCGCTTACAACAAACTCCAAGTGGAAGTTTGCCCACGCGAAAAGTAAGAAATCTCAGTCAACACTGATATAAACCCAAATCGAGTAGGAGGAAAACGAAACAGTTTTCTTCCTACTTTCATTTTATAGGCCCTCCCACAAATTCAGGCAGTATTAGGATTATGGACTCGCCAAGCCCTAAAACAAAAAGAGCCCGGCGAAATGCCAGACTCTCTTAAACCCAAATCGGTCAATAAGACGCGGCCGAATCAAGTTAAAATTATCGTTATATCACGTTTTTTTACTTGTTCATCAGCGAATCTACCTTTGCCTTCAATTCATCGCCTTGCAATCCACGAGAAAGGATTGTGCCATCGCCCGAGAAGATGATGATATGAGGAATTGCATTAAATCCATAGGCATCAGATGCGATATTTTGGCTGTTGATAATTTGTGGCCAAGGAAGGCTCAACGACTCAATTGCCGAGAATGTGTCTTCTGGCTTATCCCATACAGCCACACCGATTATCTTCAAGCCCTTGCCATCATATTTTTCATAGATATCCTTGAGTGTAGTGCTTGCTTCGCGGCGACATGGTCCACACCAACTTGCCCAGAAGTCCACCACCACGATATCACCCTTGCCTACGAAGTCGCTAAGGCGAGTTTCAATGCCATCTTCGGTCTTGACCGTGAAGTCAACCATCTTGCATCCCACCTTGGTCTTTTCTACGTTTTCTGCAGCAGTCAACAATCTGTTAATGCGCACCGATTGAGAATAGCTTTCAGGAGCATCTGCCAAAAGAGCCTTCATCTCATCGAGTGTCAACTCGTTGTTGAGCATATAATTGTATAGCGACCACCAACCGAAGGCGTTCTTCTTATTGTTCTCGTAGTGAGCCTTCAAGCCGTTGAGCCACTTATTATTAAGGTCTTCTGCCTTTTTATTGATTTCATCCTCGCTCAAGTTGCTTTGAGCCAGTTCTTCCATTTCATGGCCGATATTGGCTTGCTCTTCGTTGGCTTTTGCCACAGAGTCGTTGAGAGCAGTACCCTTAGCCACGCGGTCTTCCCAATTTATTTCTATTTCGCCGCCTTCAAGGATAAATGTAGCGCGAGCGCCAGCTGTGAGCAGACGAGCCACCATAGCATCCTTCACGCTTCCTTCAAACACAGCCCTACGACCAGTCACCACCACACTATCAATAGTGTCGCCTGTGTCGTAATTTACCAAATAAACTTTCTGACCATTTTCTTCGTCGTTATTGAAGTCTGCGGTCAACTTATAATCACTCTTGCCACATGATGCGGCAAGCAGTGCAATTGCAAAAATTGATAATAGGTTCTTCATTATAATAGAGATTTGAATTGTTTACTGCGCAAATATACAATCTTTTCGGCAGATTCTGCAAGTGAATACACTAAATACTAACGCATTAAATTATTCTAATTTATCTAATCTATCAATCTTCTATCGATTGATAGATTATCGATTGTATATACTTGCGTGCATTTAGGGTTTTGAATGCACGATTGTCGCGAGTGGGAAGCACGCGGTTGCTCAAAAAGATATATATCATATCATTCTCTTTGTCAACCCAGAAGCAAGTGCCTGTGAATCCTGTGTGACCCACCACCGTCTCTGGAGCGGCATTGCAACATGGCGACACGCGTGGACGATTCTTATCCGGACGGTCAAACCCGAGCCCTCTCCGCGAGTTTTCGCTCGATGTCTGCATAAACACATCCACGGTCTGTGGCTTCAGGAAACGGATTCCGCCATACTCTCCCCTATTGAGCCACATTTGACACAGTTTCGCCAAATCGTTGGCTGTTGAGAACAAGCCTGCATTGCCAGACACACCGCCCAAAAAGGCAGCTAACTCGTCGTGGACATAGCCTTTCAATATCTGGCGGCGCAGGAAAGTGTCGTTCTCGGTTGACGCCACATGCAGCGCCTCATCCCTGTCGGTAGGGCGATAGCAAGTATTGTAAGCGCCAAGAGGCTGAAACACATAGTGATTCACAAACTTATCGTGACTCATCTTAGTCATACGCTGCTCGGCATCCATTAGCAAGCAAAAGTTAAGGCAGCTGTATAGGTAATTCTTATTCTTGCGGAGTTTCACGTTGTAGATACGACTCATCACCGTGTCAATCATCGCAGGCGAACCATACAGCCCTTTTGCAACTTGTATGCTGAAATCATCACTGCTCTGCGCAGAAACAATGTCGCTACGCAATCTCGCGGCCTTGTTTCCAAACAATCGGCTATGTATCCTTATAGTATTGTTTTTCGTGCGGCGTGATGTGAGCAACCTGCCCTTATACGAGCGGGGATTCATCATCACATAATACATATTGAGCGTTGCGGGCATCCCCGACTCATGAAATAGTAAGTCGCTGAAGGTGATGTCCTCTTTGTCGGTTCCCTTTAGTTCGGTGACAAACTGGCTCACCTTGTCGTCAAGCGAAAAGCGCGATTGGTCGTAGCACTTCATTATCCCCGCTAACGTGCCTGTAGCTTTCGACACCGATGCCAAGTCGAAAAGCGTGTTTTCGTCAACAGCCTCACGAGTTTTTGAGAAATCGGTGTAACCATAACTGCGATTGCACACCACCTTGCCATGACGTGCCACAAGCACTTGCAGTCCCAAAAACGCTCTCTGCTTTACGCCGATATGCGCCACCGAATCGATGCGCATAAGCATCTTCGACGACATACCCACTTCTTCTGGCAATGTATAGCCCAATCGGGTGGACTTATAAGTGTGCGACGTGCCGGCTTTTGCCACGCCTTCTATTGTCACTGGCAGAATGCCACGCGCACCGTTGCCGCCAAACACCGTCTGCGCAGCATAGTCTTGTGCTATATTATTGTTATCGTAAGCCAGCAGCACGCCCTTGCAATGCTTCAGCGAGTAGGCAAAGCCTTTCACTCGATATGGCTCCATAAACATTGCCACCGAGACCTCCTTGGCATTGTTGACGAGCGACGCCATCACCGTGCAATACGAGCTGTGAGCGCTATGTATGCCCACAATCACCTTGTCGTAGTCGCCTTGCTTGAGTTTTTCCTCAAGTTCTCTGAAGTTTTCGCCTGCTTTATACGAAAAGCGGTCGGTGTGGGCATACATCGCACATCTGCGCTGAAACATGGTGTTCACGCCACGCTCGTCGCCCATTGTGACAACCGCGATTTTGGTGTTTTCAAGATGATGTATCGGAAATGTTCTCTCCTTATTTCTAATCACCGTCATGGCATTTGCCCACATGCGGCGTATCAACGATGCCGAATGTCCGCCACCGATGCGCTGAAGCAGGTTGGCCGTAGACACTGGCTGCAGTTCGCTTAGTCCGAGTGCATACTTATATCGCAGCATCTTCTTGCACTTCTCATCGATAAGGCTTTGCGATATTTTTTTATTGTCAACAGCCTTCAATACTGCTGCTATCTCAGTCTTGACATTTGAGAGCATCAGCAACACATCGTTGCCGGCAAGCAAGGCTTTCACCGCCACACTTCCGCTGGTTTTTGCGCCATCCATGGCCAAAGCGTCGGTGAATGCCAAGCCTTGAAAACCGATGCTACGCAGCAATCGGCCAGTGGCTGGCGACAGCGACGCTGCCGTGCCCTTGGCATCAAGCGCTGGCACCGACAAGTGCCCTATCATCACGCCCGACAGCCCGGCTTCGGCATAATGGCGAAATGGAACCAACTCGCACAAAGCCAGTTCGCGCCTCGACTTTGATATTTGCGGCAATGTCTTGTGCGAATCGCTATTCGTAGAGCCATGCCCAGGGAAATGTTTTGCCGTTGACAGCACGCCGTTGTCCTCAAGCCCCCTTGCATAGGCAACGCCCAACGATGCCACTCGCTCGGGCATTTCGCCAAATGATCGGGTGCCGATAACTGGATTTTTCGGATTATCATTAACATCAAGCACAGGCGCAAAATTCACGTGAATGCCCATGAGTTTACACTCTCGAGCCACTTCCTTGCCATATTCATATAGCAAGCGGTCGTCGGCTATAGCACCAAGCACCATATTTCGCGGGAATACGGGCGTATCGGCCAAGCGCATCGACAGGCCCCATTCGCCGTCGAGCGTAATCATCAGTGGCACTTGGCTTCGCTCCTGCGCATAGTTGATGAGGTTTGCCTCAGAGACGCATTCGCCCTCCGAAAACAGCAAACCTCCTATCTTCAGGTCTTCTACATAATGGCTGAGCAACTTTCGTGTAGGAGCATTGTCGCTTGGCTGCACCGCGAGCACCACCAGTTGCGCCACTTTCTCTTCTGGAGAGAGTGTGCTGAAGGTGTTTTCTACCCACTCATTCATCTTTGCAGCATCGGCTCTGCCAAGCAACGACGAATGATACATCTTCTGCGACACAGCAGCCACTCCTGTGACCATCAGCATCGCAGCAAGCGATATAATCCTTATCAATCTGCTCATCAACATCGTTTAATTCCTTTCCTGCACACTATGCGCATCAATCCACATAACGCATTCTGCTCTTGTCGTTTGATTCTATCTTCTTACCCTTTTCGGTGAGTTGTTTAACATATTCTATCACATGGGTGCCATAAGGCACAGTGTCAACAAAGAGCACATCGCCCTTCTTCAAATCGCCCATACGGCTACCGCCATTAGCCAAGTAGTCGATAGTGATGAGTGTGTAATACTTGTTGGCATTCACCTTCTTGCCATTAATCTTGGCAGAAACGATTTCGCCATTACGGTTGAATGTCACGTCTACAGCGCTACTTACGGCATCGCCGCCACGAGCAGCAAGCTTCTCAAACACCATCATCAGGTATTCTCCCTTTATTTTGATCACTTCAAGACGGTTGTCGAATGGCAACATCGATTCGATATCGCCCTCTGTCACCTTGCCCTCTGGCATTGGTTGGCGAATGCCGCCACGGTTCATAAGCGCAAATTGCACCTCTGGACCGTATAATTGCTTACCAATCTCTACCACTGCATCGCACACCCAGTTGCCAAGTGCCGAAGATCTGTTGCCCATAGCCATTGTAGATGTTGCTATTTGGGTATTCATCTTCTTGTCTACCTTTTCGGCGTATGGTGCCAACCAAGCGTTCATAGCTGGATAGTTCTTTTCGGCACGCTCGTCGTAAGATGAGTTGATTGGGATGTATGAGAACACAGCCTTACCGGTCTCGGTGTCGAAATCAATCTTACCGATTTGCTCGCCTTGGCCACCCACCTGACAGATAGGCACAAGTTTGCCATCGAGGTTCTTCACCAAGTGTGGTTCGCGAGGGTCTTTGTTTTCTGGGTCGATAAGCGAGTGTGAGTGACCGCCGATTATCAAGTCGATGTAATGGCTATTCTTGGCAATCTCCACATCAGATGGGGTGCCAGGGCGGCCATTGTGTCCGATGTGCGACACCATCACCACATAATCAGCCAAGCCCGACTCTTTGAGAAACTTCGAGAGGGTCAAAGCCACTTTTGTGGCGTCTACATAGCGAATGCCCTTGAAGCACTTATCGGCAATCATGCCCTTAGGATTGAGGTTGATGCCCATAAACGCTATTCGCTTGCCGCCCACATGCTTTATCACATAAGGTTGAAACAAGCCTTCAAGCGCTGTTCCTGTCATATCGTAGTTAGCCGAAATCTTCGCAGCCTTAATCTTAGAATAATACTTAGCGATACCTTCCACACCGTTGTCAAACTCGTGGTTACCCAAGATTATCACGTCGTAGCCGAGGCTATCCATTGCGGCATATTCCACGTCGCCCTTAAACATCGAGAAGAACACGGTGCCCTGCACGGCGTCGCCGGCATGCACGGCCAGCACGTTCTTGTCGGCTGTGCGCACGCTATCCATCACCACGCGACGGCGCATCAAGCCGCCCTTGCCTGCTTGGTTTGGCATTATGCAACTATGGGTATCATTCGCTGTGAGTATCGTAAGATGCTCTGCTTGCGCTACAAAATCAAGTGTCACTGCAGCCGCCACTAAAAGTATAAGTTTCTTTATCATTTGTTGTTTGTTGTTAATAATTTTCAATTTCAATTATTTGTGCATTCTCACTCGGCCTTCGGCATCTACTTTCTTGCCCTTCTTGTCAAGGTCTTTCACATATTGAAGCACAAGCCCGCCATACGACACGGTGTCGGTAAACAGCACCTCGCCACGCTTCAGCGGATCCATATAGTCGCCACCATTTGCCAGATAATCCACTGTCACCATGGTATAATATTTATCCGGCTTGATGCTTTTGCCATTGAGCTTGGCCCACACTATATCGTGATCCTTAAACTTGATGTCCAAGCCACGGCTCACAGCATCGCCATCGCGATAGGTCATCACCTTGAAGGCCTCCAAGAGGTCAGCGCCCTTGATTTTCATCACCACCAGTTTGTTGTCGAATGGCAACATCGATGTGATCATGCCCTCGGCAACATCGCCCTCTGGCAATGGCTGACGAATGCCGCCACGATTCATCATCGAAAAATCCACCTTGCCCCAACGCTCAGCTATTATGTCGCACACTACGTCGGTGATAAAATTAGGCAGATACGATAGTTCGGCGTTTGACATTGCTCTTGCCGATGAAGCGATTCGGCTGTGCATAACGCGATACACCTCATCGTCGTAAGGCTTCAACCAGTCATTCAGCGCTGTATATCGGCTTGCCCACGCATCACACGAGGCATCCACCGGAATTATCGAATAATCCACATTACCGTTGTCTAAGTCAAGCACCATCTTGCACATGTTCTTGCCATATTTGCCGGCTTGGCATATAGGTATCAATCGGCCATCGGCATTTTTCACAAGGTGCTGGGCCTTGTCGTTAGGATCGATGAGCGTATGCGAGTGCCCGCCGATTATCAAGTCGATATAGCGGCTCGCTTTTGCTATCACCACGTCGCTCTCCTCGCCCTCGTTTGAAGTGTAACCGATGTGCGACACCATCACCACATAATCAGCCAACCCCGAGGTCTTGAGATATTCCGACAGATTGAGAGCAACCTTCACTGCATCAACGAAAATCATATTGCCGATATTCTTCTCAGCAATCATACCCTTAGGATTGAGATTGATGCCCATAAACGCCACACGCTTCCCGTCGAACTGCTTGATCACATACGGCGTGAACAAGCCACGGCATGGAGTGTCCTCAAAATCGTAGTTTGCCGAGATTTTTGCCGCCTTCAGATGGCTGTAATACTTCGACACATCGTCAATGCGATTGTCAAACTCGTGGTTGCCAAGTATGCACACGTCAAAGCCAACGCTATCGAGCATAGCATACTCCACCTCACCCTTAAATGTTGAGAAATACACCGTGCCCTGCACAGCGTCGCCGGCATGCACAGCCACAACATTCTCGTCGGCGTGGCGAACGCTATCTACAATAGCCTTCTGACGCACCGCGCCACCCCTACCGTCAGCATCAGGACGTATCATGCTATGCGTATCGTTGGCACTCAATATCGTAAGTCGTTTTGCCTCAGCCGACGTATAACCGCACGTCAAAGCCAAAGCAACCATGCAAATTGCAACAAATTTTTTCATATAAAATCTCTCTATTCCATTTTCAATACGCGAATTTAATAGCCATCCGCTTTTAACATGCGAATTTACCAATAATCTGCGATAAACCCAAATCAGTCGTTAAGCCGTAAATAAAAATTTTTCTCCAGCTCGGCGTCTTCTGTTTTTCATCCGGCATCTTTTGCTTGTTTTCATTCCAAAAACTTTTTTGCCCTACCCAGCGAAGCACCCAGTCACCCACCAAACGCTTAACAATTGTTAAATCAGCCACTAAATAGCGTTTTTATAGACAAACAAAACTGAATATAACTTAAAAGTATTACATTTGTAACGTCTATACCAATACCGGAAGCCCTGATGGGCAGAGGTTAGGCAGACATATATACATATAAGGCGTAACTGTACGCTTTGGTTTTGACGATCGATGAACTTCGCAAATTCAACTGTAAGTCAAAAACAAAGCAATGCAGAACGCCTCATGAGGTGTATTATATACTGTCCTCATTGGCTTCGGACGATTTTGTCGTTCGTCGTTATGAGTGCATCCTATATACTTACACTGGCGTGGGGCTTTCGGCGTTGCTCGTTTCGACAAATTGGGCGATGCAAGAGCCTCTACACGTGGGACGAGTGACAAGAACAGGCTCCGCGCTTTTTCGTATGCATTCAAGCCATCTATTAATTATGTCAATATGGTAGCCATTGGCAAAGAAGAGAATTAATTTATGAGACGCTTATTGAGAATTTCTAAGCTTCAAGACTTTTGTATGTGCAATGGCAGGGTCATTCCCCATCTATTGCATCCATGCTCCAATAATCCAGATTTTAGATCTTTCCATTGTGCCGATAAGCGACATGATGATTCGGAGACAATAGATTTCTCTCCGAAAATGGAAACAGCACAAGCTACAATGGTTGGAATATTGACGATGAGAGGTTATGTTATCGAGTATTCTGAGGGTAATTACATTTTCTGCACTGAAGAAGAATTGGAATATTACAAAGAACAAGATAAAAAAGCTCAATTTGAATATGAGACCAATCAACGGGATAACACATCAGAAAATCCTGCTCGGCCAAATGGTGTGAAAATTACAAGGGATTGTATGGTGATAGAATATCAATCATACAAAACATGCACAGAATATCCAGTTCGGATGTCCATAGCTAAAGCTAAAGGATATTTGACTCCTCCATACATTTTTGGGGATAGCTCATATACTGAACTTCTATGTAAAGAGGATTGCATCTTTTGTCATTGTCCTTTTTATGCACGAAATTTGTTTGATGAATTAAGGCATAATCATAGAACTGATTATGACGAATGGGTAATGGAATATTTCAAAGATTTCAAATAGCCACATTAACATTTGAATTTATTTAAAAGTTAATATAAATAATATTTTTCAGATTATGAGCAAACTATATATTATCTGTACAATTCTATTTTACTCTTTGTTTATTGGAGTAAAAGCACATGCTCAATATGCAGGAGCAAAATACGAAAAAGGTCCATCTACCAAGATGGAAATCTTGCAAGTTGATAATCGTGAACTGAGCACAATGGTGTATATGGCTTATACAACTCCAGATGCCGATAATTGGAACGAAACAAGCAGTTGGATGAATTTTGGAGACAAAACTTTTATTCAAGTAGAAGGCTCGTCCAAACAGTATCATATGATATCTACAATAAATATGCCCATAAATAGTGAGGCAGAGAATAAGTACATGATGTTTGACAGAAGAAATCAACGTCATCAATTTATCCTTGAGTTTGAAAAGATTCCTGAAGGAAAATCTTTCGATATTATTGAGGACGTTAACAATCCTAATGCATTTAATTTCTACGGTATTACATACACGCCTACAGATTCTAACTCTTATGTGGATGTTGATGAGTTTATCGCAGGTTATCCTGTAAAAGAAATGGGAAGGTACGTCGTAAAAGGCAATACGGTATCATATGTAAAATTTAAAGATGTCGTTGTTAATATTACACCTTTTTTGGCGAAACAATACGGAAAATACTATAACATGAATATTTGTGTTCAGAATTTTTCCAAGAAAAGCATTTTGTTTAACCCAAACAACATCAAGGTTGAAGGTTACAATTTTAAGGTAGATAAAACAAACAACACCTATATACCACAACAAGTTGAACTTCAATTGCTCACATATGCAGAATATGACAAAATCGTAAAACGCAAACAAAGTTGGAATAACTTTTGGGTTGCTTTGGGAGAGGGGATGGCTGCGTATGGTGCAGGACAGTCTACATCAACAACCACTTACTCAGGCAGTGCATACACAACAGGCAGTGCTCATGCTTATGGTTATGTAGGTAACACCTATGGATATGCAAATGCTTATGGTTCTTCTTATACAACAACTTATGGGCAAAGCACAACTAGAACTTATGATGGCGCAGCAGCATATGCCGCCCAACAAAGAGCCAACGAAAATTATGCGAACTATGCAAATAGCCAAAGTCAAATAAGACAGCAATTAGGCGATGGCTATGTAAAAATGAACACAGTACCATCAGGGGCTGATTATTCTGGATATTTCAATATAAAATACAAAAAAATTACAAGAATGTCCCTTGAAATCATAATAGATGGTGAAGTTTATCCATTCACATTTTAAGAACTTTCCAGCCATTCTCCTTCATTATATAAGAGAATGGCTGGTTTCGTTATCTACTCAAGCCTTTTCTCTTCATTGGCTTCATCATCTTTGTCGCCTGTCGCAAGCATCGTCTTATCCATTCTATCTCATCTTCGTCCTTCTCACGTCCCCAGTCTTTGGTGTCGCTACCGCCACCACCTTGGCTTTCAGCAAAGTTGGTAGCCTCGTTGACGTAGCCGATGTAGAGGTACATTGCACAATAGATAATTTTGTCGCCATAATTAATGAAGTCCATTGCAAAGCTGTCGTCAAATAGGCTGCTGTCGTGAATGCTCGTCATACGAGGATAGATGTCCGCTATCTCTGCCAACGCCTTCATACCAGCCTGCGCCCATATCTTATTGATCATCTGTTGCTGGTATGAAACAGCTGTTTTTTCAAAATCGGCTTTAATCTCCCTGTTTCTTGCTTCGATGTGGGAGGTATTCTTCTGCAACTCATCAAGTTGCAACTTAGCCTGCGCAAGTTTCATCTTCTTGTCGTTCAATTTGTCACGAACATCCCAGAGTTCCTTTCTGGTGGCGGTAATCTTTGCCTTTATCTCAACAGCATCACCAAGATGATTCTTCATGTAATCTTCAAGTTCGGCTATGGTCGCTTGTTTCTCTGCTTCCGCTTTCTCCAGATTGCTGACCATATGCAATGTGCCCAATGGTTGGTGAGCGGTCGTGGAAGGCTCGATAGCGGTCGTGAGGGGTCGAGGGGGGGGTTGCAAGGGGGGGCAAGCACGGTTGTGGGCGGGCAAAAAAAAGGCTCGGCCCTGCTGCGGGATTCTGCAGCGGAGCCGAGCTTATTATTTTAGGATGCGTCCCTCCGGATTTACCGAGAAAGATGCGCATCATATCCCATTCATGAAGACACGCACAATGCTTCAATCATAGAAACATGCGCCATGCCTCATTGAGGAATCTTGATTTATGCTTCAATCAAGTTGTGGCCAGTCATTTCTTCTGGTTGCTTCAAATCCATAATCTTAAGGATTGATGGAGCAACGTCGGCAAGCACACCGTCCTTCACCTTAGCGTCCTTGTTGGCTGTTACATACACAAAAGGAACTGGGTTGAGCGAGTGAGCAGTGTTAGGAGTACCGTCAGGATTGATAGCGTTGTCAGCATTACCGTGGTCGGCAATGATGATCACCTCATAATCGTTGGCCTTGCAAGCCTCTACGGTGTCCATCACGCATTCGTCGATAGCCACGCAAGCCTTTTGGATTGCCTCATACACGCCTGTGTGACCCACCATGTCGCCATTAGCATAGTTCACAACGATGAAGTCATACTTTTGTGTATTGATAGCCTCAACGAGCTTAGCCTTTACCTCATAAGCGCTCATTTCTGGCTTGAGGTCGTAGGTAGCCACCTTAGGAGAAGGCACCAAGATGCGGTCTTCGCCTTCGTATGGTGCTTCACGGCCGCCATTGAAGAAGAATGTAACGTGTGCATACTTTTCAGTTTCGGCGATGTGCAATTGCTTCTTGCCGAGTGCGCTGAGGTATTCACCGAGGGTGTTGTTCACATTGTCCTTGCGGAAGAGCACGTGGATGCCTGTGAATGAAGAGTCGTAAGGAGTCATGCAATAGTATTGCAAATCCTTGATTGTCTTCAAGCCATATTCTGGCATATCTTGTTGAGTGAATGCAATGGTGATTTCCTTTGCACGGTCAGGACGATAGTTGAAGAATATCACTACGTCGCCTTCCTTAATAGTGCCGTCAACAGTGCTATTGTTGATTGGCTTAATAAATTCGTCGGTAACGCCTGCATCATAACTTGCTTGGATAGCATCGGTCATAGATGTAGCTTGTTCGCCCTCGCCGCTCACGAGCAAGTCGTAAGCCAACTTGATGCGGTCCCAGTTTTTATCGCGGTCCATAGCATAGTAGCGGCCGATCACAGAAACCACCTTACCTGTGCTTTCAGCGCAGTGTTGCTCCACTTGTTCCACAAATCCCTTACCGCTTTGAGGGTCGGTGTCACGACCGTCCATAAAGCAGTGAACGAATACGTTTTCGAGTTCATACTTCTTAGCGATGTCGCAAAGAGCGAAGATATGGTTAAGCGAAGAGTGTACGCCACCAGTAGATGTCAAACCCATAAAGTGGATGTTCTTACCAGTTTCCTTTGCATAAGAGAATGCGCTCTTCACTTCAGGATTGTCATAGATAGTACCTTCCTTGATCGACTTGTTGATTTTCACCAAATCTTGATACAAGATGCGGCCTGCACCGATGTTTTGGTGACCCACTTCTGAGTTACCCATTTGGCCGTCAGGCAAACCAACGTTTTCACCACTTGCCTGCAATTGCGAGTGTGGATAATTTGCAATCAAACTATCCCAGTAAGGAGTTGGAGTAGTAGCAATAGCATCCGACTTAGTGTGGTTGCCTATTCCCCAACCATCGAGAATCATCAATAACGCTTTTTTCCCCATTTTCTATATATATTTTTGGTTTTATTTATTTATTTCTTTCGTTTTAGATAAATCTTGTGAATTTTTGGATATTCTTTTCGGAATGCAAAGATAGTGCAAATCAGAGAAATATTTACACAAATCTTGCTTGAAATAAACCCTAATCTGTCAATAGACCGTAAATGTGAATTATTTTCTACTACTTGGAGTCTTTCGTTTTTTATCAGGCATCTTTTGCTCGTTTTTAATTCGCAATAGCTTGCTATTACTCGTTAAAAAGCTACCAAAATCTGCACTTCTAAAATTCCGAAATTCCACCCAAGCCCTAACGACCGAATTGGGTTAAATCAAAAAGTCACAATCCCCGATGGGGACCATGACTTCTGATATTTTACAAAAAGGATAATCTAATTTTTCAGATTATTCTTACTTGTTGATTACGCGACGCTCCTTGATACGAGCCTTCTTACCAGTGAGAGCACGCAAGTAGTACAACTTAGCGCGACGCACTTTACCATACTTGTTGACAGTGATACCATCGATGAATGGTGATTCAATTGGGAAGATACGTTCTACACCAACGTTTTCGCTCATCTTACGAACAGTGAAACGCTTCTTAGCACCTTCACCAGAGATGCGGATTACCACACCCTTGAATTGCTGGATACGCTCCTTGTTACCTTCTTTGATACGATAGTCAACTGTGATAGTGTCACCTGGTTGGAATGCTGGGAACTCCTTGCCTGTAGCAAATGCTTCTTCAACAACCTTAATTAAATCCATTTTGTTTGTTTTTTTAGTTTTATATTTACCCTCCTGCAACATTCACGAGCCACACTTCTTCTCGCCAGAGGTTACAAAAGCGGTGCAAAGATAGCATTTTTTTCTCACGCAGCAAAATTAATTTGCAATTTTTACGAAAAACGCTTCTTGCATAACATTCTATGCAAAAAGCGTTTATATCGTAATATCTGCGCCTATCACTTAGCCACCGGAGGGAATGGCGGTGGAGTGGCATTTTCGCCATCGTCGCCCTTAGGCTCATCGGCAGCAGCGGCTGTTGCTGCGTTTTCAGCAGCCTTGGCAGCTTCGTCTTCCTTCTTCAGGATTTCATCGGTGCGCGAAGTCCATGGTCGTTTACCGAATATATGCTCCACGTCCTCGGTGAATATCACCTCTCTTGTGAGAAGCACATCGGTGAGCTGGGCGTGTCCGCTCGCCTTATCGCGAAGCAACTGCTTAGCACGCTCATATTGCTCGGCAATGATGCGCGACACTTCCTCGTCGATTATCTGCGCACGAGCCTCACTAAATGGCTTGGTGAAACCGAAATTCTGACCGGTAGAATCATAATATGATATGTTAGGCAGACGGTCGCTCATACCGAAGTATGTAACCATCGCATAGGCTTGCTTAGTGACACGCTCAAGGTCGTTGGCCGCGCCTGTAGATATTCTGCCAAGGAACAACTCCTCTGCGGCTCTACCTCCAAGGGTTGAACACATCTCATCGAGCAACGCCTGTGTAGGCGTGATCTGGCGTTCCTCTGGCAAATACCATGCTGCACCCAAAGCCTTGCCGCGTGGCACGATTGTGACCTTGATGAGCGGGTTGGCATATTGCAAGTGCCAGCTGATGGTGGCGTGTCCAGCCTCGTGCACAGCTATAGAGCGGCGCTCGTCTTCTGTGGTAATCTTAGTGCGCTTTTCAAGACCACCGATTATGCGGTCTACGGCATCCATAAAGTCCTGACGCTGCACCACAGTCTTCTTGTGGCGAGCAGCTATCAGCGCAGCCTCGTTGCACACATTGGCAATGTCGGCGCCCGAGAAGCCCGGAGTTTGACGAGCAAGCAATTCAACATCCACGCTATCGTCGATCTTCACATCGCGAAGGTGCACGTTAAACACCTCCTTGCGGTCGTTCAGGTCAGGCAACTCCACATATATCTGACGGTCGAAACGACCGGCACGCAACAACGCCTTATCGAGGATGTCGGCACGGTTGGTGGCAGCAAGAATAATCACGCCGCTGTTTGTGCCGAAACCGTCCATCTCGGTGAGCAACTGGTTGAGCGTATTCTCACGCTCGTCGTTGGAATTCATGCTTGCATTGCGGCCACGAGCGCGACCCACGGCATCAATCTCATCGATAAACACGATGCATGGCGATTTCTCCTTGGCTTGACGGAATAAGTCGCGCACACGCGAAGCACCCACACCGACAAACATTTCCACGAAATCAGATCCCGACAACGAGAAGAATGGAACATTGGCTTCGCCAGCCACAGCCTTTGCAAGAAGGGTCTTACCAGTTCCTGGAGGGCCTACAAGCAATGCGCCCTTAGGAATCTTACCACCAAGGTTGGTATATGTCTGAGGATTCTTCAAGAAATCCACGATTTCAGCCACTTCGGTCTTAGCCTCAGCCAGACCAGCCACATCCTTAAATGTCACGCCTGGCGAGTTTTCCTTATCGAATAGCTTAGCCTTCGACTTGCCCACGCTGAACACGCCGCCCGAACCGCCGGCTCCACCGCCCGACATTCTACGCATCATCCATATCCAGAACACGATGAGCAGCACAAGCGGACCATACGACCAGAACAACTGGCCCCAACTGCGATTGCTGTTTTCATAACGCACATCGCCTTTGAACACGCCAGTCGAGTTCCACTCGTCTACGCTATTGGCAAATCTGTCGGCCGAGGGAATGTTGGCAATCACATAGGCTTTCACGCCCTTGCCGCCCTCATAACCCTTGAAGAGGCTCTTGGCAAGCGAGTCGTTGAGTTCGGCACGAACCTCCGACTTATCGATAACCACCATGCTCTTCACGCCACGAGACTGCACATATTTTTCAAACTCCGTGGCACTCACCTCTTTCTCAAAGGTGTTGCCAAACATAGAGCCCGAATCAGAACTAAAGAATATAGCCCCGAGCACCACGAGGATGAAGAAATACATCCACAGGATGTTGAATTTTATTCCTCCTCGCTTATTTCCTCCGTTGTTTTTTTCCATATCGAAAAAAAAGTTTTTCTCTTAAATTCTTGTCTTTAAAGATTCGCTATTTCACACATCGGCACGCCCCACAAGAGCGTCCACCTGCCAAAGCGCATCAATCCAAATCGGGAATATCAGTTATCTTGGCATCGTTCCACAATTCTTCAAGGCGATACATCTCGCGCACATCCGGCAAGAATACGTGTACATAAATCGTGCCATAATCGAGCACAATCCATTGGCTGTTTTGATACCCATCGTAATTATACGGCTTAATACCAGCGTGCTCCTGCACATATTCGCGCACGCTATCGGCGATTGCCGACACCTGCATGGTGGATGTACCCGTGCATATCACAAAGTGTTGCGTGGCACACCACTCTATTCCAGTCATATCTACGTGTGTAATACTTTTTCCCTTTCTTTCCTGAATTCCTTCAATAATTGTTCTGATTAATGATTCTTGATCTGTCATAAATAGTTATATAATACTTTTTTGCAAAGATAGTGCAAACCGAGGGCAGAATATCAAGTTTGCCTGAATATTTTGCTGAGGTGCCGCCTATCTTCTGCAAAGATAAACCAATTATTCGCTACTTTTATTTCCCCACAGCATAAAAAAGTGGTGACGCTCACACTTTTTATATTCTTTTTGGCTAATCGCCTGTGCTTTTTCAGTTTTTAAATATTTAAAGATTTATCTGATTTGCGATTAACCACACCACCTGTTTTCGCTGGAAAAATAAAATTCCCCGAAAATTGCACAAAATCGGTTTGGTTTACTTAAATTTGCACATTAATAAAACATCCCGAAAACAAATAATTATCACAATATGGAAGTAAAAGGAAAGATTATCAAGAAATTACCTTTAGTAACTGGTACAGCAAAAGCTACTGGCAACCCATGGAAGAAGCAAGACTATGTGCTTGAGACTTCTGAGACTTACCCAAAGACTATCGCATTCGATTTCTTTGGCGACAAAGCCGACCAATATAACTTTGAAGTGGGCGACGAAATCGTGTTGAGCTTCGACATCGAAAGCCGCGAATATCAAGGTCGATACTACACCAACATCCGCGGTTGGAAGGCTGAGAAGGCCGTAGCC
>CAJLWM010000042.1 GCA_905210415.1 uncultured Prevotellaceae bacterium | reverse complement strand
GTGTTTTTCATAGTTTTACCCCGAAATTCGTTGCACTTCTATTTGGACACTGCAGCTGAATAAATCACTATCGCAGCTTTTTGCCGGTGGAGTGGGGCGGTGGGGCAATCGCGGGGTTACTCCTTTTTCTGGGTGTTTGGCAGGAAGCCTGCGATGATGCCGAGCAATGGCAGGAAGGCGCTCACTTGAAAGATGTATTCGATGCTCGTCTTGTCGGCCAACCAGCCAAAGAATGCTGAGCCCAGACCGCCCAAGCCAAACATCAGCCCAAAGAATATGCCGGCAATCAGACCCACTTTATCGGGCATCAAATCGGTGGCATATACCACAATGGAAGAGAATGCCGAGGCGATTATCAATCCCGACATGAAGGTGCAGATAATGGTAAGCGTGAAGTTGACAAACGGCATGGCTATGGCGAATGGCGCCGCTCCCAAAATCGAGAACCAGATGACGTATTTTCTGCCGAACTTGTCACCCAACATTCCTCCTGCCACTGTTCCGATTGCAAAGGCGGCAAGGAATACAAAAAGGCACAATTGTGAGGTTTGTACCGAAACGCCAAATTTGTCAATCAGGAAGAAGGTGAAGTAGCTGGTGATGCAGGCGGTGTAGAAGTACTTCGAGAATACGAGCATGATGAGGATGAACAAGGCCCAATATTTCACTCGCTTGGAGATATGAGTGTTGAGAAGCGGTTGGTGCTGCGGATGGTTGACCACATAGGCCAGTCGTGCCTTGTACCATACTCCAAGCCTGACCATGATGATGGCTGCAAGCAAGGCTGCAAGAGCAAAAAATGAGATGGCTCGTTGCCCGAATGGCAGGATGATGATGGCAGCCAACAATGGCCCCCCCCCCCCCGCCGTTGCCTCCCACTTGGAAGATGGATTGCGCCAAACTCTTCTTGCCTCCCGATGCCATCTGAGCCACCCTTGAGGCTGTGGGATGAAACACCGACGAACCCAGACCCACGATGCTCACCGCCAGAAGAATCAAGAAATAATTCTCGGCAAATGCGAGCAGGAGCAGACCCACCAAGGTGAAGCACATGCCAATGGAGAGAGCGTAAGGCTGAGGGCGCTTGTCGGCATAAAGCCCGGTGAATGGTTGCAAGATGGAAGAAGTCATCTGGAAGATCAGCGTGATGATGCCAATCTGTGCAAACGAGAAGTCGAACTTATCCTTCACAATCGGGTAGATAGAGGGGATAATCGACTGAATCATATCATTCAGGAAGTGAGAAATACTGCAGATGATGAGCATCGAATACACCGTGCCATCTATCATCGTGGGATTCCCCTTAATCTTATTGCCAATCGATCGTATGTCCATTTTTTCTGCTTCCGACTGAAGTTTTCTGGTTTTCTGTCCGCTTGCAAAGGTACAAATAATACATGATTTTTGCCAAGAATGCCCACTAAATACTATTGGTTATCTCGTTGTAAAATTTGCTGAGCAAAGAGAGATAATAAGATTAAATTGTGCCCTCCATTGCCTGTGCTTTAATGGACGCATATATGATAACTGCAGTGTCATGTAGTACACCCATACAAGTACCCATACAAGTACCCATACAAGTATAGAAGACGAGGCAGAAAACTTATCAGAAAATATAAGGCGCTTGGTTGTTGCTATCGGTACAGATGTAAAGGGCGTAAAGGAAATGATGGAGGTAGTCGGGTTAAACCCCAAATTGGGCATTAGGAGAATCTTACATCTACATCCCAATGCCCGATTTGGGGTAAAATCACCTCATACACACCTTTTTGAGATTTCTGGCAACAATTGCGTCCCCATTTCTATCAGCAGCCCCTGATATTCTGCACAGAAGTCATAAATTGATTGCGTATTAACTATAATTAACTCACAAGGGCATTATAAATTCCCACCAAAAGAACACTTTTGCACAAAGAGATTACTAACTTTGTATAAACCATAAAAACATTCAATGATGGCAAAACAAATGGAAAGCTCTTCATATCTAAGTGAAAAAGAACTGCTTAGCAAGCATGTTGAAAACATATTTAAAACATATACTTCATCTGGTTTACATATTTGTGACATCGCAACAGGTGGGGGAAAATCATACACTATTGGCAAATTAACCTGCGAATACTATCCCAAGCATTTCAACCGCATAATAATCCTTTGCGTTCAAAATAAGCTAGTTCATGGCATGAACAAGGAAATTGAAAGATTTATCAATTCAAAAGACAGCCTTATCAGGTCTTCGCAAAAACTTATAATCGAGAACAATTACGAGGTTATCAAGACTGCTGTGAGCACAGGCTCTTTTCAAGAATTAATTCAACAATTAGAATACCAAAGCGGAGAATTAAAAAATGAAAATCGAGTGCTAAAGTATAATTGTAACCAAATAAAAAAAACATTCGATGCTGTAAAGAATTTGATTGCATCCATTGAAAATGGACCCAATGATTTTTTACAGAATCAGATAAGCGATACAGAAGCCAAACTTAGATATCAAGTCAGAAATTTCTTTGAGACATATAAGAAGTTCAAGACGCACACTGAGAAAAAACGCATCGAGACAGAAACAATACTAAAAGATTTCCCAGCCCTTACCAAAGTCTACCCTCAAGTTGAATATAAAAGGAAAACGGTTTTACTAATGACCGTACATAAATCGATGTACGGCATTGATCCTATAATCAGCGAAAAAATAAGTCTCGCCGATTTTGCAGAAAAAGGAAAGCAAACACTGATATTGTTTGACGAATCAGATCAAGCAGCCATTGCTATGCGAAATGCCATCATCAATCAGTCCATCGAAAATTCTGGTGGAAGCAGACGCTTTGCAAAGGGATATAATGGTTATTTACAATATAAGCAGCTTATTGATATGATAGGCCAGATTTCAAATGAATATTACGGTAATCTTTTAACTGACAATCTAAAGAAGGCTCATCAAATCATTACGACGAATTGGGAAAGAGTTTTTGGACAGACAGAACCATATAAAAGCATCTTTCTTGGTGAACTAGAAGATTTGGAGGATTTTCGCAGGGGAGTTTTCTTTTCTGGTCCTGCATTGAAATTAAACGTGTCAAAAAAGGCTGACAACGCAAAATCTTTCATCTGCTACCGTAATGGTGAAACACAATTCAAGTTGTTGCACAAGTCCAAAGTGTCTGATTTGAAAAGGGATTTCGATTATGTTGTCCCGATGGATAAATTTCTGTCATTGATTATTGGCAGTACAACTGTAATAAAAGCCAAATTTTGCGATGTAATAAATAAAGCCTACTGCAAAAGCGTTGAGGACTATAGTAAGGCCGGAAAAGAAATTTCTCAAAATAAAATTCCTCAAAATCGCTATATGGGCTATCCCACTCGCGAACGTGAGATACACACTCTATTTTCTCGATTTGAAATCGAAACCGAATATCAGTTTGAGCAACAACTTCTTGAATTTATGACAAATAGAAAAAATCTAATAGTCAATAACGGAGGAAAACAGATTAAACTTCCAGATAATTCTGTTTACTCTCAAGGAGTTCAACTATATCAAGAAGAAATTGACGAACGAGACAATCAGCATAGAGTCAGGCTTTCTTGTCGTGAAATATCTACAACTCCAGAAAAAATCCTGTTTGACCTTGTACATTCAGGAGATACGTCTGTTGTTTTATGTTCTGCTACCGCTTCAAGCACATCGGTGATAAGCAATTTTGACATTGCTTATCTAAAAGAATGCATCGGAAATAAAGTCCATATACTTTCGGAATCAGACCACAAAAAGTTTGATGAACTCGTTGCATTGACATATCCTAAAGAACACCAGATAGAAGCCATCCCACTAAAGCATTATTACTATACAGATAAGAGAGAGAATAAACTTTCCCTTCCTGAAAAATACAAAAAAATGTTCTCAAAAGAAGCTATTGAAGAAGGTCTTGATGAAATGTGGTTCAGATGTACACGCATGAAGCTAAATAAAAGCAAGAAAGACGGAGAGGACATTACTTTCCACCTTTATCGCCTCTTCCAGTTCATAGAAGCATATCACTGGTTTATCAATAATAGTGATGTACACAGTATGATTTTCTTCCAAAATAGGACAGGAGATTCTATCCAGACTAATGTTCTAAGCTGTTTGATTGACGGAACATTTAAAAATCAACCGTCAACTTTTAACGGAGAATTACCAACTGATTGGGAAAACAAACACATCAGAATTTCAAAGGATTGGGAAATTGTTGAGGGAAGCATTCTAAAGGAACTCAGCGAAAACAAGGATGCCAAAATTATGCTTGTCTCGGCCTATGCAAGTTTCAAAGCAGGAGCAAATATGCAGTATAACATTCCCGAAGGGCTTGATTTTCTGCAAGGTGATAATTGGGAAACGGAAAACGAGCAATTAAAAAAAGACTGGGATGCTGTATATTTGCAATGTCCTAAGTCTTACCTTACTATGGCAGAAGATGATAATGAGACAACTTACGAAAAAAGTCTTTATAACGCTATGATTTCTCTAATGATGCTATATGAAAGAGGTTGCTTGTCTCTAGCAGAAGTATCTTCTTGGTTGTGTAGGGCATTATCTGCAAATTTTTGGTTTGGTGATAAAAATAACCCTGGTATTGCTCGCGATAAAGCGTCTTGGGCACAAACCGTTGTTGAACAAGCCGTAGGTCGTCTATGCCGCACAAAAAATAAACCACACACAACGTATATTCTCTTTGATGAGGACATATCAATCTATTTTGATAGGAAAAATCTCCAAAAATCCTTAACCAAAGAGTTCAAAGCGTTGGCAAACTATATTCTAAGCATCCCAAACGTACCATTACTAAACGGCAACGACACTGATGAAACAAAAAGATGCAACAATGCAAACTATGCCAAGAGACAACTTCATAGAATAAGAAGCATCGCTCTCAGATATACGCCACACCCAAATAGAGACGAAACATTCGAGTATGAGACAGAAGAAGGAAACTCTATTCACGACAGTGTCCTTACCAATCAGCTTATGTATCAAAACTACAAACAGACTATCATTCGAAAGCCTGTTATTAGTGGTTTTGAGGATTTAGACGAGAAAGACAAACTCCTACCATTTATAAGTAAGTGCTATGGTGATTGGCCTCGCAATGAGCATAATGAATATTCATTCTGGTATAATCCTAAACGCTACAATGAGATATGCCAAAATGGTACAGGCAAACAATATCCAGAGCCAATATCTCCGTCAAGTGTAAGATTGGATGTGTTAATGAAAAATGAGGTTATTCGAAAATATTTCGAGCAACAGGGATATGCGACCAACTGGAATTCTGGTGGTCTAATTCTTCATCCAGAAATACTGAAAACCGATTATGCCGGAGAAATAGGAGAAGAGGCATTTAAAGCAATCCTGCTTCACTATACAAATTGTAAGGAAGAAGACATAAAACACCTCACTGGAAAAGATTATGAGTTAGCAGACTTTGTTGTCTACAATCCTGACAGAAGCTACAAAATTGCATTCGATATAAAGAACATGAACCCGAATATTGAGCATAATGACAAACAAGGTGATTTACCAACTGCAGAAAAACGTAAAATTAAACGTAAAAGACTTGGTCGCAACCTCATTACCATCGATATCCTTCAATTACCTAATGAATCTATGGATGAAACAACTGAGATTCATGGAATAATTGACAATAACGGAAACATCATTATGAAATCAATAGAACAACTTAAACGATTTATCTAAGCAAGATGAAAAAAATCGAATTAAGAGAGGATTATATTAAAAGCCTACCTCTAACGACTAACAGAATCACGGTAGATTGGTCTGTCGATAAATTCTTCAACCGATACTCAATTATTTCATATTACACCAACGACCCAAAATTTAAAAACCTGGCCTATGAACAATTAGGTGATGTGCCAAGCATATCTGTATCAGGCATTTTTGCAAGATGGGATACCAACCATTCCTCGTACATAAAGTTTTTTATTCTTGCAAAAAAGAGAATGAACGTAAAGTTCTTAATAGTTTAAGAGCATACGAAAGCATAAAATCTTTTGTCGATACACTGGTAGAATATGATGAGATTATTCAAAAAAGAATCATCGCATCTCTTGCTATAAACTCACTTGGCAAAAAGAAATCCGACAAAATGATGTACCACAATGGCTCTTTACTCGTTTCAGACGAAAAAAATTTTAATGCAAAAAAAAGTCGTCGCGAACTAGTTTGCCTAAAGATTACTGTAAACGAATATATGATTCTTACAGCAAGCACAACTTCTTTTTCTAATCCTGTCAATGTCAACGAACTTAGAAAGCACAAAAATTGCGTACTCCAAATTGTAGGAAATATTGAAGGTGACTTCTGGTCTGGTCAAACTCTCAAGCCTATTATAATAAGGGATTGCAAAAACGGCGAGTATGACCTTAATCGACTATTCATCCAGAAAAAAGCCTTTCAAGACAACAAGAATATCGTACCTTATTGGCCGTACAACCCTGAAAATTATTTCCACGGCAAATTATATGTCATTTGGCAAGTCCTACATAATGCGAACAAAGCGTTCAAGGGTCTTGTGAATATGTCATTCGCAGACTTCCCAGTCCTGCACTATGACGAACAACTAACTGGAGATGGTATGGTAAAGCTGATGAAAACGTTCTTTTTGGGTAAGACACTATCTTTTGAGGACCCTTTCAACACCAATAATTCGAAAGAATTAATCACACAAATAAAAGCAGAAATTAAAAACATCATTGGTGACACTCCATCTTTTCCAAAGAAGCCTAGTTCTAATGATATGATTATTAAACTCTGTGAACCAAAAGCAAAAGACCGAAAAGAAACATTATACACTCAATCATTAAAAAGATTTTTGCACACTGGCAATGCTCTTCAACACGTTGTTTTTGAAGTGGATAAAACAAACGTCTCTATTGATACAGCCAGTGTAAGAAGAATTCTAATCGAACTCCTCGTTAAAGAAAGCCTCGCTCTTCAAAGGATTCCTCCGATATTATCCGAAATTATGCAAGGTTGGTGCTTTTTAAGATATAAAATCAATATAGGAAATGTACATGGGGCTTCTCTTTCCGTTGATTCCAAAGGAATAATGAGCATATTCCAATATGGGCTTTCCCAGAATAATCAAGGAATGGATTTTGAGGATTTCGTTGCGGAAGAGTTAAATTACAACTCCCCAGAGAAAATTCGTGGGGCTAAAGATTATATGGCTTTAAAAAAGGATGGTAACGTATATCTCATCATTGACACTGATGAAATTCCAATCCTTGATGTTACGGAAATAGATGAAGGTTATAACCAAGTCGTAAACAATGGTGAAACCGTTGCTATGTTTAAACGAAAAGCCTCTGTTCACAAATACCTTCGAGGATATATTGGCTTTCATTTATGGAAGTCGGATGGTATTGACGGAGAACCAAATGACTCATATTCATATATCTCTGGGAATAATAAAGAAAACCTAAAAATCACATATACAACCAAGATGGATAAAATGCCTAGAGCAAGACGTATTTTTGTTTTACACAAGGAAAATCCGGATATAATAGAAAGTCATATAGCGGAAATATCGAATATGCTTAAATTCGGGTTTGGTCGATGGAATGAATTAATGACATATCCATTCCCGTTCAAGTTTTTACTTGAATATCTAGATGATGCCACAGAAACTGCATTCTGTAAGCACTGGAGCGAAATCACGCATAACGGAATTCTATAAGTGCATATTTTGTTATCATGTAACCGTCAATAGGAGCATCTGACTTCCCCACGTGTGATTTGCGGGAAATGCGGGGTTTTAGTAACTTTGCACCGTTACCAACTTTCTTTCGATAATGGCTAAACGGAAAAAACAAAATATCGGCAAAACCATTCACGACGTGAAGCAGAAGTTCACCCTCATTTGCTGGCTCGCTACTATCGCCCTGGTGGCGCTGGTGGTGGGGCGTCACATCGCTCAGGAGCAGTTCGCCGAGCTGCGCCCGCAGTTTGATGTCACTGAGGCTGAGCGCCTGCAGGAGATTGCCGTGCCCGATTCTATATCTAACTCGATTGTGAAATATAAGGCTTACACAGTCTATTTTAATCCCGATAAACACGTGCCAAACGCCACGGTGTATGAGCTCACTGCAGAGGAGACTGAGGGCGACCAACCGCGCGCCAACAATTTCATCCACGACGAGAAGGTGGATGGGTGCGCCCACGCGTGGGACTACAGCAACTCGGGCTACGACCGTGGCCACATGACTCCGGCGGCCGACATGAAGTGGGACGCCGAGGCGATGAAGCAATCATTCTACATGACCAACATCTGCCCGCAAAACGGCCAGCTGAACTCCAACGGATGGTCGCGTCTGGAGAAGAAAGTGCGCTCGTGGGCCAAGCGCGACAGCGCGCTCATCGTGATTACGGGCCCTATCTACCAATCGCCCGCGCCTAAGACCATTGGCAAAGAGATGGACATACCCGTGCCCGACGCTTTCTTCAAAGTGATATACGCCCCTCGCCAAGTGCGCGCCATAGCATTTGTCTACCCAAACGAGGGTCAGTGCAACAGGAAACTGCGTAAATACGCCACCAGCGTGCGCAGCGTGGAGCTGCTCACCGGACTCAACTTCTTCGCCGTGCTCGACGACGACCTTGAGAACAGAATAGAAAACCAGAACGATTTCTCTCAATGGGAAATAAACAGCAAATAAGCATACGCAATGACAAACAATTACACCGACAATAGCACAATATGTGCAATCTCCACGCCTCACGGCACCGGCGGTATAGCCGTGATTCGCATTAGCGGCCCCGACGCCGCAGGCATAGTGAGTCGATGCTGGCAAGGTACCGACATCGCCGCGATGACTTCGCACACCGCCCATCTGGGCAACATCCTCTTTGCCGACGGCGAGATTCTCGACCAAGTGGTGCTCACCATATTCCGCGCGCCAAACTCGTTCACCGGTGAAGACGTGATAGAGGTGTCGTGCCACGGATCGGTGTGGATACAGCAGCAAATAGTCAACCGCCTTATCGAGGCCGGGTGCCGCTCCGCATCAGCCGGCGAGTTCACTCATCGCGCATTTGCCAACCACCGCATCGACCTCTCGCAGGCCGAAGCCATTGCCGACGTGATAGCATCGTCGTCGAGAGCATCGCACCGCATTGCCATCAATCAGATGCGCGGAGCATTCTCTCACCAGCTTGCCGACCTGCGCGCGCAATTGCTCGATTTCGTGTCGCTCATCGAACTTGAACTCGATTTCAGCGAAGAAGAGGTGGAATTTGCCGACCGCAGCAAGCTCACCGCCCTTGCCAACGAGATTCTCGACATCATATCGCGCCTTGCCGATTCGTTTGCCACCGGCAACGTGATTAAGAACGGTCTGCCAGTGGCCATCGTGGGCGAAACCAATGCCGGAAAATCAACCTTGCTCAACTATCTGCTGCGCGACGATCGCGCCTTGGTGAGCGACATACACGGCACCACACGCGACGTGATTGAAGACACTATCACGCTCGGCGGAACACTATTTAGATTTATCGACACCGCCGGCATACGCCAAACCAGTGACACCATCGAGGCAATGGGCATAGAACGCACATTCAAGAAAATCGACGAAGCACAACTCGTGCTTTGGGTGGTGGACGGCAACACCGCACTGCAACACATAGCCCGACTGAGTACCGACATCCTGCCACATGCCCAGGGCAAACAGCTCATCGCCGTGGTGAACAAAGACGACTGCCTGAGCGATGACCAACGCAGCCAGATAGCCCAAGCGCTCACCGCAGCGCTGCCCGAAGGCACACAGCAAGTTTTCATCTCAGCCCGACAACACACCGGGCTCGACACCCTGCAGCAGATGCTCATCTCGGCAGCATCTCTGCCCGAAGCCGACGGCAACCAAGTGATAGTGACCAACGCACGCCACTACGAAGCCCTCATACACGCACGCGAAGCCCTCACACGAGCCATCGACGGCCTGCACCAAGGCATCAGCGGCGACTTCGTGAGCCAAGACATACGCGAATGCATGCACTACCTCGGCGAAATCACCGGCGAAATCACCACCCACGACATCCTCGGCAACATCTTCTCCCGCTTCTGCGTGGGAAAATAATCATTCTGATTGGGGAAGTGTTTTTAAGGTATTGATAATCAGTATTTTGTAAGATTTTATCTGTTTTTGCGATAACTTACTATCCGTCAAGCAGATAAAATCTTTTCTTATGTTAGTATGTAATTTCCCGCAGGGCTTTTCCCAATTTTACCCCGAAATTCGTTGCACTTCCATTTGGATTCTGCAATAGAATATAAAGCATCCAGATAGGTGTTTGGTTGAGAGTATTTATTCAAAATGTCAATAATTATGAGTAACTTTACATTTATAAATCAAGTCATTATCATGTTACAGCAAAAAATACGAGATCTAATTAATCGTGATAGGAAAGGCATGTGGGCAAGTCGGGTTTACGACTGGTGTATGCTTGTAATGATTGTTGCAAGTATTATTCCGTTGATGTTTATAGAAAGCTATCCAATATTTAGAGTGATTGAGATAGTAACGGTAATTGCTTTTATGGTTGATTATATCCTTCGTTGGGGCACATCTAATCTGCAATTGAAAAAAGGTTGGCTTTCTTACGTTATATATCCATTTACACCTATGGCAATAATTGATTTGCTTTCAATTTTGCCGGGGCTAAATCTTATTGGTTCTTCTTTCAAACTATTTAGGCTAACAAGGTTGCTCAAGATTGTGAGATTGCTTAAAATATTCAGATACTCCGACAAAATCACAATGTTTGGGAATGTGCTACGGAAAGAACGGCAGGTGTTGCTTTCCGTCCTTATGTTGGCCCTCTTTTACATTTTCATAACTGCGCTTGTGATGTTTAATGCAGAACCGCATATAAACCCTCATACTGGAGAAGAAACTTTCCATTCCTTTTTTGATGCTCTATATTGGGCTACTGTAACTTTGACAACCGTGGGCTATGGAGACCTTTGTCCTGTGACTGATATTGGTCGTGTAGTGTCAATGTTATCATCTCTTTTTGGTGTAGCAATTATAGCACTTCCGTCGGGAGTTATCACAGCAAGCTATCTTGAAGAACTTAGGGAGTATCGCAAAAGACAGTCTACACCGAGAAACAAAAAAAACAGTTAGTGATGAAAACGAAAACATATCGGAAAGTTATAATAGGCATAATTGCTTTTGCGCTTGTTGCTTGTATTATGATATTGATAGTTTGCAATCATATTATAGTCAACAATGCCGAGGGTAAAGCGTTCTCTAATATCAATAGTGTAAGATATAACCGAGTAGGATTGTCGTTTTGTCTTTCTGACAACTTTGTCAAATAGTGAATATTTTATCATTTCATTAATTCGACAACATTTTCAGGAAGTATTACATTTCCCACATCATCTTTCGGAGCGTTCCTAAGGAACAACATTGGAACGATGGTATGATTCTTGGCAAACGGCAACAAATTTGCTTTACGGAGGAGTTCAGCTGTCAGAAGTTTGCCATTCTCTTTGGCTGTCCATTTACATTCACCAACAAGCAAAAACCTTTTATCAAGCGATTCTGTCATTACGTCAAATTCCACCTGTTCGGGTTTCTTATCCTCATTGAGGACAGAACCCCACCAACGTTTTGCTTTGCCATAAACGATTCCTTTGACTAGATTGCCTGTAACAGCATCCCGACACAGTTTTTCCCACTGCATACTCACATATTTGGAGAAGTGCGCAGTCAAAGCTTGTTCTATTGGTAAACGACGTCCAAGCTCTATGAATGAACGATTAGGAACAACAAACTGATAATAAAATGCCATAAACGGATCGGCAATCTTATATAGACTCTTTTTCGCGTTCTTTTCGTCAATCCCAAACGGAACATCTTTTTCCAAGAATCCGAGATCGATAAGTTTCTTTAATGGTCGTGATAGATTTGTTGCTGGTTCATTACATCTTGCGGCAATCTCAGAAAGTCGGTTTGCGCCAGTGCCGATATAAGACATTATAGTGGAAGTCTTGACAATATCTTTAACATCATCCTGAAATAGTTTTATTGGTTCTTCGTAAAGAGTGCCACTTCCAGAAAGGATGTTGTGCCACAATGCATCGTCAAGCGAATTTCTGTTTTCTCTTAGTTCCCAATAGCGCGGCACTCCGCCCCATACGGCATACTCTTCAATAGCATTAATTGCATCAAGGCGCAAAGCTTCACGAATATAAGGCAAACGTATCGGTGCAAGCCTCATAATCTCGTCAGCACGACCATATAGGGGGGCGGTAGAATCAAGGAACAGCCCATACATCATATTTTGTGACGAACCGCAAAGCACAAAATTATATTTCAACTGCTTTTCATCAACCAGTTTTTGCAGCACTGATGGCAGTTCAGGAGATTGCTCAACAAGATATGGAAACTCATCCAAGCATAAAGTAAAACGCTTGTCTGCTCGGTAATTAATTGCACGAAACATTGATTCCCAATCTGGATATGTCAGTTTATCGAAATCAGGAAATATTTGTGCTATCACTTTTGCAAGTAATGCCCTCTGATGTTGTCCTTCAGAACGGTCTGCGAGAAAATAAACATCATTGTACGTCAGCACTCTTTTTATAAGTGTTGACTTGCCCAATCGTCTGCGTCCATACATTACGACTAACGAGGCCTTTTCTCTTGCAAGAGCATCCTTCAAACGAGTTGCTTCATCTATTCTATCAACGAATTCCATACGATTTATTTATTATGCTATGCAAACATAATGTTTTTGGAACATAATACAAAATTTCAAGTCTTGTTTTTTTAGTAGGAGATTAATTTTAACCCAAATTGGGCAATAGGGACATGGATGTAAGAATCTTTTTTATGGTTTGGAGGCTGTCGACTATTTTATGGCATTAACTATTTTTATTATGCTGCGCAAACATAATGTTTCGGATGCATAATATGAATTTGGCTTTGTATACTAATAATCCCAAATCGGTCATTAGGCCGTTTATGTAAAAATTTTTCTACTGCTTGGAGCCTTTCGGTTTTTATAAGGCATCTTTTGCTTGTTTTTAATTCGCAATAGCTGGCTATGACTCATTAAAAATCAATCAAAATCTGCTCTTCTAAAACTCCGAAAGCTATCCAATCCCTAATGACCGAATCGGGATAATTGGGGGGAAATGAAGAAGACGCATCGGCCGCGGGGGCTGATGCGTCTTTTGATCGAAATCTGGTATTGGGATTCAAATCTCTGATTTGAGTTTAACGCCAATCGGTTGTTAGGGCGTAATTGTATGGTCTCCCTATTGTCCGAATTGGGTGTTGATGTCTTTCCCCCTGAGGAGGTGGTGCCAAACTGGTTGATTTGGCACCGCCTCGGAGGAATTAATCAATTATTTTGCATACTTCATTGTGGTTGACTTGCCGTCGAGCACAAGGTTGAGAGTGTATACGCCAGGAACGGTTGCAACGTCGAAGCTGATAGCGTCACCTGCTTGCAGGTTCTTGAGGGTCGTCTTAGCGAGAAGTTGACCTACTGAGTTGTATACGCTGATGTCTGCCTTGCCAACACTGCCGTTGACTGTCACAACAAGGCTGTTGCCGTTGGCGTTCACATTGATTGTGCCGTCGTCGGTGGTAACTCCGTTGATGCCAGATGCGCCAGATACGGTGACTGTGACGTCTTGCTGTGTAGTGGCACCGCTTGCGTCGGTAGCAGTGACCTTAACGGTGGTGACACCTTCCTTCTTGGCTACGATGATGAAGCCTTCGTCGGATGTGTATACTGTAGCCACGTCGTTGTCGGCAGAAGCTGCTGTGCAAGAGAATGCGTCGCCGTCAGGATCGTTGAAGAGCGAAGTGAAGCCGATGATGGCTGATTGTTCGCCCACGCGGAGTGACATGTCGGTTTGACCGATGAATTCAGGAGCACGGTTCTTGAATACCACGTTGTAGTTGATGGTAGCGTTAGCCACGTTGTTGCTAGCGTCGGTAGCCTTCACTGCGATGGTAGCGCCGCCCACCTTGTTGCGTCCGTATTCTGGAGCGATGCTGAGAACTGCTTCGAGCTGAACGCCTTCAGGCACGCTGAATGTTCCGCCAGAGTAGCTCACTCCGTCGGCTTCGTTGTAAGACTGTACGGTGGTGTAGCCCTTGTTGTCGCTGAATGCCACGGTGAATGCTTCTTCTTCGGCATCAGCCACGCTGAGAGTCACCTTGGTGGTTTCGCCTTGGTTGGCAGCTACGATACCCTCTGGAACTTCAATCATAGGAGCCGCGTTGCGGTCGAGGTAGATGTGATAGTTTACGAGAGTATTTTCTGGGTCGTTGGTCTTCACCACGAGGGTAGCCTTGTTGTTCTTAGCGAAGTAAGTGCTCTTTGCGTTGATTCGGAAGTTTAGAGGAAGCGATTCGCCAGCCTCAACAACGCCTTCGGTGGTTTCGTTGAGCAACTTGATCCAAGGTTCGCCAGTCTCATGCTCGATACATGTCATGAAGTAGCCGAATGCGCCGGTGCTCTGCACGTTGTCGTAGAGAGCCTCTATGTCTACCCATCCGCCAAGCGACTTAAGATGAGCCATGTAGCGGTTAGGTTCCATTGCGCCATCCTTAGTAGCCATAAGGGCAGAAGACTTGTAGCCTGCTGGGTACTTAAGCATCACATAGAATGTGTCGGCAGGATTGATGTAAATTGGGTTGTCGAAACGGAGCATGCGAGGAATGCCTTGGTAGCTGCCGTTGGCTGCTGGTTCTTCCTTGTCGATGTGCAACTTGCCGTGACCGATGGTGCGGCCTTCAGCAGTGACGTCCTTGCCAAGGATTACGGTAGCCTCGATGTCGACGTTCTCAAGGTTGCCCACGGTTGCCACGAAGTAGAGGTGAGTGAGGTTGAAGCCTTCAGCAGGAGCCTCATAGCGTGTGGCAGCGTAGCAGTTTTCGTCGAGAGCGTTGTCGCCAGTACCCAAGAGTACAGCGATAGCGTTGCTCACTGGGTTGAGCACAGGATAATAGAGCACGTTGTCTTGCAGACCTTCAGGAATGTCGTAGAAGAACTTTTGGTCGTCCTTCACCTTCTTCAATCCGAGAGCCTTAAGGAGATTTCTGTCTTGCATGCGAGCAGCGCAAGATTCGGTGAATTGCTTAGCAACGTCGAGCGTAGGATGAGCGATAACGTTCATAGCTGGAGATGGGTCGCCGCCACCCTCAAAGTCGTCAGCATTCTCGTCGTGGCCCGATGGGTCGAGACGGAGTGAGTAATTTAGCTTGTAAGCGCCCTCGTTGAGCATATTCACAGTGGCCTTGCCAGTGTAGTCGCTTGAAACATTGCTGATGCGCAATTCTTCTTGGTCGAACGACAGCACAGGTGCTTCTGTTACGTTCACCTTGATGGTGCCTGCGTAGGTTTCCTGAGCGAGTCCGCTAACGGCGAATTCGATAGGATAATCCTTCTTGCGCACGCTGCCAGTGTCGTAAAGAGTGATGCGGAACTTCACAGGGTCTTTGCCCACAACGATAGGAGCCATCATTCCTGATTCGTAAGTCAACCAAGCCATTGTGCCGTTTCCGTCGGCAAGGCTTACGCCCCAAGGATCGTCAGGGAATCCAGGTTCGCCGCCGCCACCGCTGTTGTTAGCGTTGGTGTAGACTTCAAGGAGTGCTTCAGGCATAGCCCAAGGATCGTCAGGGTTTTCTACTGCAAATAGAGGAGAAACCACGTCATCGATGGTGAATGCGCGTGTACCCTTGTTTTCCACTACAAATTCGTGGCGGATAGGGATCATAGCGAATTCTGATGCCACTTGCTCAGCATTGATTTCTGTAGGGAATACAGCGTTGGCTTCGCCAGAGATATCAAGCACTACAGGAATCTTCACGCTCTTGTTGGCAGGAGCGTTGGTGTTAAGGGTGAGTTCGTAGCTGTAGGTGTCGGCAAGCTTGTCGGCAAACAGCTCGATAGGTAATTCGGTGCTTGTGCCAGGCTTAACCACGTAGTTCTTGTAAGGAGTGAACTCAAGGGCGTTGCCCGATGTGATGTACATATCAGAAGGGGTGATACCGCGTGTTTCGGTGTGGTCCATGATACCGCAAAGACCGAATACGCCGATTTGCATACCTTCTGGGTCAAGACTGTATTGGAACTTAAACGAGCCATCCTTGCGCAAGATCACTTGGAAGTTCATACCACTCATCATGGTGTTGCCATAGTTCTTGTAGGTTACCACCACGTTGTCTTCGTTGGCCTTGTAGTAAACACCGTCGGCCGAAGGCGTATTCATAGAGTGGTTGCCCCAGAATGGACAGATGATATTGCTATAGAATGTCTCGGTAGTAGGCAGACTTGCAGGAGGTTCTGGGAATTGCTTGTAGTCTTCCAGAGGTTCGTCGAATGACACGAAACCTGTGTTGTAGATATACATTTCCTTATACTTCTTGCCATAGAATGGGAATTCGAATGGCAGAGTCACCTTCTTGAAGTCGGTCTTATCTATGTAGTAAGAATAAGGCATGTGCTCGGTGTAGTCTTCGGTGATGTCCACCCAGTTGAAAGGCACGTCGAATCCGTCGCTCTTAGAGCGGAAGATGTAGTCGACGAGCGATTCGCCATCCTCAGCCACGTCGAGAGCGCGATACCAGTTTTCTGGTTCGGCAGCGAATGTGAGAGGTTCGTCGCCATTGTTGGTAACGTCGATGCTTGCCTTGATGTTTTCGCCGTAAGGAGTTTCCAAAGCCACTTCTTCGGTGTTAGTGCTCCAGATAGGAGTGCCAATCACATTACCCTTGAGAGCAACTTGCAGCGAAGTGTTGTCGGTGAAGTTGATCACGAGCACGTCTTCCACTGCGCCCTTCACTTCGGTAGGCAATGTCACGGTGATGTCCTTACCTTGACCTGCAGGCACGTCGAATGCGCCCTTCACTTCGTCGGCAACAGTGAATTTGCCGTCCTTCACGCTAATGCCGCTCACGTGTAGAGCGTCCTTACCATTGTTGCTAAGGAGCACGTTGTGTGTTTGCACAGAAGTGCGGAACACGTTGCCAAAGTCAACCGACTCAACATCTGTGGCAGCTTCAGCCTTGAGGTTGTCGCCGATGATGTTGGCCTTAAGGGTGATATTGGTGCTTGAGTGAGCAGGGTCGTTGGTGAGCATGGTGAGATAGTTGATAAGTTCGCCAGCATAGAGGTTGTCGCCAGCCTCGAGAGTCACGGTGATGTCCTTGCTGTCGCCGTTGCCGATGTATCCATCGGTGCTCGACACGCTCTTGATCATCGATTTGGCTGGAGCCACAATCTTGATGGCGCTACCCGTCATG
>CAJLWM010000041.1 GCA_905210415.1 uncultured Prevotellaceae bacterium | reverse complement strand
ATAGTCAAGTGTTAAAGTTACTCGACAAGGAGAAGATCCTTCAAATAAGCCGCGAGACAAAAGGAAGCGAGGCTTATTTGAAGCTTTTGACGGTTACCAACATCTCGTCGTAATGTTGTTCGGCATACTCAAACACTTTGATTGCCTGCACAAACTTGAGATAGGCATGCTGGCGAGCGTTTTTTGGGGAAACACGGAAATCCCCATAAAATCTGCGCCTCTAAAATTACGAAATCCATCCAAGCCCTAATGACCGATTTGGGTTTATTTGTATATTAGCCAAAACAACGTCTCCGCTCGTCTCGGCATCTCTGCGGCGAAAAAAAATAGTGTCAAGCGATTATGCCTGACACTATCTAAATTCGGTATGCAAGCCGTGGCTTATCGCCCACTTGCTATATCAACAAAAAACTTTATTTCTTCTTTTTGTCTACATCAAGATACTTAAATGGATAAGGACCAGCATAAGTAGCATGTGTAGGAATAGTCACGAAGTGAGTATTGATCTGGTTGTGATAGAAGTGGTACAAGTTATACATTGGATCACCAAGCCAGAAACGGTCACCACCAGCTTCTGTGAAATCAAGTTCCATCAACATACAGATAGGAGCAGCTACTGTAACAGGAATACCTCTCCAGATAGTTGACATACCTCTGTGCATGTGACCGCAGCATAGTTGAATATGGTTTTTATGTCTAACCAAGATTTCTTCAAGACGATTAACGTTTTCGAAACCTTCGTCCATAAAGCCCATACCAGCATCAAATGGTGGATGGTGAGTGAAGATAAGAGTCTTCTTTCTTGGCTTTTCGTCAAGACGTGCTTCCAACCAATCAGCAACCTTGTCGGTGATACCACCCCAGTGCTTGCCTTGTACGATTGTATCGATACAAATCACGCGAACTGGATAATCTTCGATAGTGTAGCAGATGTAAGGTGCGATGTCTTCCTTCACTGGACACATCTTGTTGCCCAAGAGGCGAAGCATGTCCACACGATTGTCGTGGTTTCCTGGCAAGCAGAAAACAGGACGTGGCAATTGTGCGAAATAGTCGTGAATCTTACCATAAGCAGTGTGGTTGCCATTATCTGCCAAGTCACCTGTAGCCACGAAGAAATCTGGGAGATCCTTCTCTGGCATGTTCTTGAAGTATTCAACTGCCTTCTTAACTGTAGTAGATGTGTCGCATTTACCGAAAGAAAGCAAATTGTCTCCTCTCAAGTGTGGGTCTGAAATGTGGAAAATCTTCAACTCTGAACCTCTACCAATAATTTTCTTTGGTGGAAGAGGTCTTCCATCAGCATCGAAACCTCCAGTTCCAGGAACTGCCTTACTCTCCTTTTCTGCAGCTAACACTGCAGAAGGAGCAACAACTGAAGCAGCAGCAAGTGTTGCTACTTTTTGAAGAAATGATCTTCTTGAAATGTCTGCCATAATTATAAAATTTACAGTTTAGAATTAAGTCACCACAAATGTAACGATTTCGTTACGAAAACTCCAAACTTTTTATTCACAAATTTTTCATTGTCGCCCACTTTTTTTTGAAACCATGCGATTTTTGATAAAAAAGCAGCTCTCAGCAGCACAATTCAAAAAGATGTAGCTTTACGCTCTATTATATGATTGATGGACAAAGTCGTATGCCAAATACCCCACTATCGCCATAGTGGTGAGCAATTCCGAAACCGCAAGTGCAATCCAAATTCCGTTGTCGCCAAACATCATCGGCAGCACAATAAAACTCGGCACAAGCAGAATCATTCCGCGAAGCAACGAGAACACCGTTGCTGGGCGCACTCGCTCCACACTCTGGAAATAACCAATAAAGGTGAGGTTGACAATAAAAAACACAAACGAGCTTGCGATTATCGGGAAGCCCTTCACCGCAATCGGGAAGGCGGCTTCGGTGTCTACCACAAACATCGACACCAGTTGTTTGGGGAACAGCGCAAACGCACCGCTCACCACCGCACCACACGCCATAGCCGTGAACAAAGCCATTCGCAAGGTGGAACGCACTCGCCCACTATCGCCACAGCCATAATTGAAACTGATGATTGGCTGCGCCGATTGAGCCACGGCATTGCCTATCATATACACAAACGGAGTGTAGTAGCACGCTATGCCGAACGCCCCCAAGCCAGCATCGCCCAGATATGCGCCAAACACATAGTTGCCCACAAGCGCAAGCACCGCCATGGTGCCTTCGCCCATCAATGCCGACGAACCGATGGTGCATTGATAACCAATATTGCGTATGCTATAGAGCAACGAGCGACGGCTCCACTTCAACTTGATTGGGCGCAACCGGCGTGCCCCGAAGAACATATACCATGCGGCTATCACGCCACCTATCATCATGCTCAGCGTAGAGGCTACGGCAGCGCCCATCAGCCCCCAATCCATATAGACAATCATAAACCAGTCGAGCACAATATTTGCCAATGCCGACACCACATTGCACCACATCGCAAGTCGTGGATTGCCGTCAAGACGGATAACAAACAGCAGCAACGCCTGCCAAACGCCAAACAGTTCGCCCGGCATAAATCCGAGCATATACTCGCGCACCAGCGGCAGCAAGGCTTCCGACGAACCGAGCATACGCCCCACAGCCGATGGAAATGCCAGCACCGGAACAATCACGGCCAGGATAACCAACGAGGCAAATATCCATGACTGAGTGACGTTGATGCGAGCCGCCTTTAGTTTGTGCTGCGCCAAGTGGATAGATGCCACCACCGAGCAGCCGGCGCCCATCATCAGTCCAAGACCTGTCACCAGCATAAGTATTGGCACGCAAATGTTTATCGCCGCGATACCATCGGCACCCACCGCATGCCCCACGAAAACGCCGTCAATGGCACACATCGCCGATATGCTGAGCATACCCAGCAATGTGGGAAGGAAATATCGCCCGAAAAGGCGCGGAATACTCAGCGTACTGAGGTCAATGGCGTCTTTTGTAAGTTCTTCTGACATATAATTATCAATTTACACGTTTGTTATTTGTATTCTATCGCTACACAACCTATCTACAACGACATGTTGCAACAATATTACTTTTTTTCGTTGCAAAGGTAATATTTTTCACCCAAGGCGCAGGCACACAACTCTTAAAAAAGTGTCATCCCCCCACGCCCGTATATTTATTGGGAATTATATGCCTTTCGGGGGAAATTTTTTATCGTTATAAGGAATGAATGCCAGAGATTTCAGTTTTTCGATAAAATTTTACTAAATTTGCCGAATGAGTGTGTTTCAAAACAATTACTTTTGACACAGCCTCATCTGGTGCGTCAAAACATGGCACACCACAAAGCAACAACAAAACAACAAACACCTTAAAACGACTCTTAACTATGAGCTTTAAACAGAAAATACGCGTATTTCTGGTTGGCAACGACCCTGTGATTGATTGGAAAGTACAAGCCAAAACGTGGTGCAGCATCTTGCTCGGCTGCGTGTTTATGGCTATCGGCTTCACCATCTTCATCAACCCTTATAATATTGTGCCTGGTGGTGTGTATGGCCTCAGTATTGTTATGCACAACATCTTCCCATCCATTCAGGTGGGTTACTTCGGATATATGTTCGACATTCCTCTGCTCATCACCTCTATGCTGGTGCTCGGCAGCACATTTGGCGGTCGCACCATCGTGTCGGTGCTTCTCACCCCGTTCTTGATGAACACCATCGAACGCCTCTCTTACCCTACCGAGGAAGCACTGCGTGCGCTCGACCCTACGCAACTGCTTGGTGGCGTGGTGAACATGTCTGACCACTTAATGCTCACAAGCATCATCGGCGCTGCCATAATCGGTCTTGGCTGCGGCTTGATGGTGCGCGGCGGTGCCACTTCGGGCGGAACCGACGTGATAAGCATGATAATACAGAAATACTTGCATATACCATTCTCTACGGCAATCCTCATCTGCGATGGCGCCGTGGTGACTTTCGGTTTGATAGTAATCGGTTTCGGCGTTGGTGTTGACGCTCAAGAAGTGTCATCTCCATCATGGCTGTTGTCGTTCTACTCACTCATCTCAGTGTATGTCACATCGCGCGTGGTGGCTTATGTGATAAACGGTAGCGCCAATGATAAGATAATCTTCGTAATCAGCGGCCGCGACTTGGTATCGCTCCACGACTATATCCTCAAAGACCTCGACCGCACTGCCACCCTCATCAAGAGCCATGGCTTATACACCGGCAACGACAAGGAAATGCTATTCTTGGTGGTTGGTAGCCGCGAAGTGATGGCCGTGAAGCAACAGATTCGCCTTGCCGACCCTGCTGCGTTTGTGGTGGTGACCGACGCCTACGACATCTACGGCGAAGGCTTCAAACCACTTCCTACCGAAGACGATATTAACCCAGAATAATGCCACCCCCACTGAGCTGAGCAACAAAACGATTTATTGAAATATAAAAATGAAACAACTGCTTCGCTTTTCCCTATTCCTTATATTAGTCCTCACAACAGTTACGCAAGCAAATGCGCACAAATGCCTGAGGTGCGGAGGCAAAGGCATCATTTACTTCCAACACGACACTGGCACTTACGGTCACAACAACAGTAAGCGCCAATGCCCTATCTGTCACCAGTGGATACCTTCGGGCGTGTCGCACTCCGACCGCTGCCCTGATTGTGGCGGCACGGGAGAGATAGGCGGCAACAAACGTAATTCGTCGAGAAACGGCAATTCATCATCGTCGTCGGGCTCTTATAGCAACGACTATAGCGGCTTGACCCCAAACGAACAGCTTCAACTCGACATGATGAACGCACAATATCAGGGATACGAGGGATTTATGAACGAAAACAATTGTTATGGCAAAATAGGCAAATACAATCCCAACAACCACCAATCTCTCAACGTCTTAATCAATAACATAAAGGAAGGGGGTCATTGTCGTCTGGCAGCATTCTCAGCCTATGGAGCAGGTGTGACGGTTCAAGGCAGAAACGCCTTATGCTACCAAAACGCACCCTCAAACCTGATCGATGCAATCTTAAAAGGTAATAAACAATCCGGCACATTTATTGATATCACCATCAGCGACTACGGCAAATATTGGTGCGTGATCTACGACGTGAATGGCGTAAGATATTGGCATGCTTATGCCACTGATGAGATATACGGCAAACTCAACGAACTCTGCGGTGCCAACAAGAAGATTTGCACCGTGGCAATTGACGACTTCAACCGCTACATCATATCGTGCGACGACGGCACCACATCATGCTCATCGCAATATGTCGATTTGGTGAATAAAGCACGAAACAAATTCGGCAACATCAAGTGCGCATCCATCACCGCCCACGGATCAGTAGTGCTGTGTTGCGAACGCGGCGTGTATTTCAACTACATAGCAAGCAGCGTAGCCGATGTGCTGAAGAAATTGGACTTCATTCCTCGTTACATCAAAACATCCTACACCGGACACTACTTCATATCCGACAACCGCGACTACGAGCACTATATATACTACTACTGGATGTAAAGGTATTTATCTGACCCAAGCGGCATCTCAGCAATACAAAATGAAAATGCTTTTCATTTTGTATTGCATTTGATTTGCACTATCTTTGCATAGAACTAAACTGACATGCCAAAATAATGAAGAAAGCGCTTTCGATACTTATGGTTGTGGCAGCATCTTTGGCCTTGTGCGCCAACGTGTTTGCCCTAACTCGCCTTGATGTGGGCACTTACAATCTCCGAAACAATCACAACGATGATGCCGCTCACGGCAATGGATGGGACGTGCGCCGCGATGTGGTGGCACAACTACTTATGTTCCACGACTTTGACATCTTCGGCACGCAAGAGTGCTACCTCGACCAGCTCAACGACCTCAAGCGACTGATGCCAAACTACGACTTTATCGGCGTGGCGCGCGACGACGGCAAGCAAGAGGGCGAACACTCAGCTATATTCTATCGCACCGACAAATTTGAGGTGGTGAAAAAGGGCGATTTCTGGCTCAACGAACACCCCGACACCCCCGGCCTCGGATGGGACGCCGCTTGCGTGAGAATCTGCTCGTGGGGGTTATTCCGCTGCAAAGACACTGGTTTTGAGTTTATGTTCTTCAATCTGCACATGGACCACGTGGGCAAGGTGGCGCGCGTGAAAAGCGCCGGTTTGGTAGTGCAAAAAATCAAAGAACTCGGCGAGGGTCGTCCTGCAATAGTCACTGGCGACTTCAACGTTGACCAAACCCACCAATCTTATGCCGAAATCGCAAATTCGGGCATCCTTGTCGACAGCTACGAGACTGCCAAGAGGCGCTATGCGCTCAATGGCACATTCAACGGCTTCCATGCCGACCGCTTCACCATGAGCCGCATCGACCATGTGTTTGTGTCGCCATCCTTTGAGGTGGAGAAATACGGCGTGCTCACCGATACCTACCGAAGCGAGATAAAGAAAGAAAAAGAGACCACCGAAACCAATGCGCCTCAAGAAATACGCTTCCGCCGCTACTCTGTGCGCACGCCAAGCGACCATTTCCCCGTCAAAGTGGTGCTCTACTACAAATAGCCATCAACTTCACACCAAATAACCTAATCTTTAAATATATATTTTGCTTCGATGAAAAAAATCTTGATTTTGATGCTGGGATTGATTTTGGCCTCGCCATGCTTCTCAGCCACAAAGAAGAAAAAAGCGCCTAAGTCGACCACAAGCGAGCAGCAGATCGACTCTCGTTATCGCGACGCTTCCCTGCCCATCGATGAGCGCATCGATATCCTTCTCTCACAAATGACCCTCAACGAGAAAGTGGGACAATTGCTTTGTCCGCTCGGTTGGCCAATGTATGAGAAGACAGGCAATAAGGTGGAGATTTCCGACCTTTACAAGCAGCGCATGGCCGACCAACCATTAGGTTCGCTTTGGGCTGTGCTTCGCGCCGACCCTTGGACACGAAAAACTCTCACCACAGGTCTTAACCCTCGCCTCGCAGCCGAGGCAATCAACAAGATACAGCGCTACGCAGTAGAAAACACCCGCTTGGGCATACCTCTGCTCATAGCTGAGGAATGTCCTCACGGACACATGGCCATCGGCACCACGGTGTTCCCTACCGCACTGTCGCAAGCCAGCACATTCAACGCGCCTCTGATGCAGCGCATGGGCGAAGTAATTGCCCTCGAAGCACGTCTGCAAGGCGCCAACGTGGGCTACGGACCGGTTATCGACATCGCCCGCGAACCTCGATGGAGCCGTATGGAGGAAACTTTTGGCGAAGACCCTTACCTCACCGGTGTGCTTGCCACATCTATCGTGAAGGGTATGCAGGGCAGCAACATCGCCGACGGTCGCCACGTGTATTCCACACTCAAGCACTTTGCCGCCTATGGCATTCCTGAGGGTGGACTCAACGGCGAATGCGCCAACATCGGTGTGCGCACTCTGCTCAGCGAATACGTGCCACAATTCAAGCGCGCCGTAGAGGCTGGCGTGGGCACAATCATGACTTCTTACAACGCCATCGACGGCATTCCATGCACTGGCAACAAGTGGCTTATGACCGACTTGCTGCGCAATCAATGGGGTTTCAAGGGCTTTGTTTACTCCGACTTGCAAAGCATTGAGGGCATTGCCCAAACCCACCACTGCGCCACCGACTATGAGGACGCTGGCGTGATGGCACTCAAAGCCGGTGTCGACATGGACCTCGAAGGAAATTCATATAAGCACCTCGTCAACGCCTATGGTAAAGGCAAAGTGACCGACGACGACATCAACCGCGCCGTGCGCAACGTGCTGCGCAAGAAATTTGAGATGGGCCTGTTTGAAAATCCTTACGTCGACCCTAAGCAGGCTGCCCAAATCGTGCGCAACAGCGACCACCGCACCGTGGCCCGCGAAGTGGCTCGTCAAGGCGTGGTTTTGCTCAAAAACGATGGCACTCTTCCTCTCAACAACAATCTGAAACGCATAGCCGTAATTGGCCCTAACACCGATGTGGCATACAACCAACTTGGCGACTACACCGCTCCGCAAGACCGCAAGGAATTGCGCACCGTGCTCGATGGCATACGCTCACACGTGGGCACTGGCACCGAGGTGGTGTATGAGAAAGGTTGCGCCATTCGCGACACCGCACAATCACGCATCGCTCAGGCCGTGGAATTGGCAAAATCAGCCGACGTCACCGTACTGGTGGTGGGCGGATCATCGGCTCGCGATTTCAAGACCGAATACATCTCTACCGGAGCAGCCAAAGTTGACGAGAACGCTGGTCTTGCCGACATGGATTCTGGCGAAGGCTACGACCGTGCAAGCCTCAATCTGCTTGGCGACCAAGAGAAACTCATGGCTGCGCTCATCAACGCTGGCGTGAAATTGGTGGTGGTGTATATCGAAGGCCGACCATTGAATATGAATCTGGCTGCAGAAAAGGCTAATGGCCTGCTCACGGCTTGGTATCCGGGCGAACAAGGCGGCGAGGCTATTGCCGACGTGCTTTTCGGCGACTACAACCCAGCCGGACGTCTGCCAGTGGGCATTCCTCGCAACGTGGGTCAGATACCGGTGTTCTACTCTAAGCACCCTTCACACGACTACATCGACAGCAAGGCGGCTCCACTATATGCCTTCGGCTACGGCTTGAGCTACACCAGCTTTGAATACTCTGGCCTCACAATGGCCCCAGGCGACGACAAGGACATCTATCAGACTGTGACTTGCACCGTAACCAACACCGGCAACTGCGACGGCGACGAAGTGGTGCAACTCTACATCAACGATGTGGTAAGTTCGGTGGAAACACCTCACATGTTGCTCAAAGGCTTCCAACGCATCTCGCTAAAGAAAGGCGAAAGCAAGCAAGTGACATTCCGCCTCACATTCGACGACCTCGCGCTCTACGACCTCAACCTCAAGCAAGTGGTTGAGCCTGGCACATTCAAGGTGATGGTAGGAGCTGCGAGCAACGACATTCGCCTCAAAGGCAGTTTTGAAATCAAATAACCTCAAATAAAGATATCTCTCGACCGTATGAAAAGAATCTTAATACTATTCACAATCGCTGCCGTGGCCGTCTCAGCTGCTATGGCGCAACCTATCACAGAGAAATTTAAGCGTTTCCTCACCATACCTAACAACTATGTGTGCTATCGCACCGCCGACAAAATCACCATCGACGGCAAATTAGACGAGAAATCGTGGAAAAACGCCGCCACAGTGGGCGCTTTCGTCGACATCAGCGGCGAGGGTTTCCCTACTCCTCGCTTCAACACCCAGGCAAAGATGCTTTGGGACGACGAATACCTATATGTGGCAGCCGAACTCGAGGAACCTCACGTTTGGGCCGACATTAAGAACCACGACGAGGTGGTGTATTACAACAACGACTTCGAAGTTTTCATCGACCCGGATGGCGACACTCACAACTATTTTGAAATCGAAGCCAATGCCATCGGCACTATCTTCGACCTCACCATCGAGAAGCCTTACCGCGCCCCGACTCCTACGTTCGTGCAATTTCAATGGGATTGCCCAGGATTGAAGGTTGCCACCAAGGTGCACGGCACGCTCAACAATCCTAAGGACACCGACAAGGGCTGGACTGTGGAATTTGCCATTCCTCGCAAAGCCATTGCCCAAAGTTTCGACAATTATCTCAAAGCCGACAACTATCTGCGCGTGGGATTCTCTCGCGTGGAGTGGAAACACGAGATTGTCGACGGCAAATATCAGCGCAAAAAGGATGCTAACGGCAACTATCTGCCCGAAGACAACTGGACATGGGGCCCTACCGGCATGATTGCCATGCACATGCCTGAGCGCTGGGGATTTGTGTATCTTTCCGACAAGACCGTAGGCGCTGCCGATGCCAACGTGAAATTCACCTATCCCGAAGACTTCGAAATCGAACGCCTGCTCTGGGCTATGTTCTATGAGCAAGAAGACCACTACGCCAAGACCGGCCGCTACCACGCCGGCATCTGGGACTTCAAACTCACCGATAAGGAGTGGGCCATGCTCCCTAAGGGCGCTAAACTCACCGTTGAAGCCATGAGCCACAACTATGAGATATGTGTCACTAAGCCCGACGGCAAGCAAATCTACATCGACGTTGACGGATATCTGCGACGCCGCTAAAAATCCCATTCACACCTATTGAAATATTTAAACAACCATCTAAACATAAAAATACCTGATTATGAAAAAGTTATTATTAGGAATGGTGGCTATGCTCGCACTCGTAGCATGCCAATCAAACAATGAAGTGAAAGTGCCTGTTTACGCATGGGAAGGCTATTCTTGTGCCGATACTCTCCGCGCACACTTTGCTGAGTATCAAAAGCACGGCATCAACGGCGTGTGCATCAACGTTGGCTTCGACGTTGCCAAAGCCGACTCTGCCGCTAAGATTGCCAAGGAATTTGGTATGGAATTCCACGCATGGTGCCCTATCATGCTGCAAAACCCTAACCAAGAAGGTCTCGACTCTACCATGTACACTGTCAACCGCGATGGCGAATCGGCTTACGACAAACCAGCTTACGTTGACTACTACAAGACCCTCGACCCACGCAACCCTAAAGTTGCAGAATTCTTGATTGGCAAAATCAATCAAATCGCCGAAATTCCAGAAGTTGACTATGTGCAACTCGACTATATCCGCTATGCCGACGTGATTCTCGCTCGCGGCCTTTGGAACAAATACGGCCTCGTGATGGAAAAAGAATATTCTCACGCCGACTATTGCTACTGCGACAGCTGCGTGGCTCAATTCAAGGCCGAAACTGGCATCGACATCCGCGCTACTGAGCAACCCGACACCGTGCAAGCTTGGGCTAAATGGCGCTGCGACAACATCACTGCTCTCGTAAACAAGATTTGCGACGCCGTTCACGCTAAGGGCAAGAAGGTGAGCGCCGACGTATTCCCTGGTCCTGACAGCTACGCAAAATGGATGGTACGTCAACAATGGAATGAATGGAACGTGGATGCTTTGTTCCCAATGAACTACAACGACTTCTATATGGAACCAGCCGCTTGGGTAGGCAAGGTGACCGAAGAAGAGGTGAAGAGCGTAGCAAGCAAGGGCACTCCTGTGTTCAGCGGCTTGTTTATCTGCCACGACTGGAAGAACAAAGACAAAGTGATCGACCCAGAAAACTCTGGCTTGCTCCCTTCTGAAATCGGCGAAGCAATGACTTCTTCTATGAAGGCTGGCGCTAAGGGCGTGTGCTTGTTCACTGGCATGAGCATGACTCAAGACCACTGGGACGCTTTGGAAAAAGCCATCAAAGAATACAAATAAAATATCATCCGTGAGGCTTTAGCCACTGCGGATACACTCATCCGGAGGGCTGAAAACCACATTGTTTCCAGCCCTTCTTCAAAACACTAAAAGCAATCACACACATTATGATTGAAGCCTCAGAACGTAAAAAAATCATCGACCTTATCAAGCAAGAGGTTGTGCCTGCCATTGGCTGCACCGAACCGATTGCTGTGGCTCTATGCGTGGCACGCGCCACCGAGCTACTCGGCTCTATGCCATGCAAAGTAGAAGTGCTGCTAAGCGCCAACATCCTGAAAAACGCTATGGGTGTGGGCATCCCTGGCACCGGAATGATTGGTCTGCCTATTGCCATCGCCCTTGGTGCAAGCATCGGCAAATCGTGCTATCAACTCGAGGTGCTAAAAGACTGCACCCCCGAAGCCGTGGAGCAAGGCAAGCAATTCATCAATTCTGGCGCCATCAACATCAGCCTCAAAGAAGGCATCACCGAGAAACTCTACATTGAGGTGATTGTGAGCGACGCTGGCGGCTCAAAGGCCACTGCCATAATCGCTGGCGGACACACCCACTTCGTCTACCTTGAGAAAGACGGCGAGGTGACGTTCGACCAACGCGTGCCTTCGCAAGCCGACGCCGAAAGCGACACCGTGCAGCTCACCATGGCCAAAGTGTATGACTTCGCCACCACCGCTCCGCTCGACGAGATAAGCTTTATACTCGAAAGCAAACGATTGAACAAGGCAGCCGCCGAACAATCGTTCAACGGTCACTTCGGACACGAATTGGGCAGAATCATCCGCAATAGCCCTACAGAAAGAGATGTGCTTGGCGACAACACCTTCGCACACATTATATCCTATACATCGGCTGCATGCGATGCTCGCATGGCGGGTGCCATGATACCGGTGATGAGCAATTCGGGTAGCGGCAACCAAGGCATCACAGCCACTATGCCTGTAGTGGTGTATGCCGAAGACCATCATTGCACCGAGGAACAACTCATTCGCGCGCTCACCCTCAGTCACCTCACAGTGATCTATATCAAGCAAAGCCTCGGACGCCTATCGGCCCTCTGCGGCTGCGTGGTGGCTGCAAGCGGCTCAAGCTGCGGCATCACCTACTTGATGGGCGGTAAATATCAGCAAGTGTGCTACGCCGTGAAGAATATGGTAGCCAACCTCACCGGCATGGTGTGCGACGGCGCCAAACCAAGCTGCGCACTCAAGGTGTGCAGTGGCGTATCGATGGCTGTGCTTTCGGCTATCCTTGCCAACGAGGGAAAATATGTGACCTCGGTGGAAGGCATCGTAGACGACGACGTAGACTGCAGCATTCGCAACCTCACCAAGATTGGCCGCGAAGCAATGAACGAAACCGACCACATGGTGCTCGACATCATGACTCACAAAGGCAAGTAACCCCCCGATACTATGCTTCACAAAAAATTCATAATCACCACCGTAGGACATCTGCGCCTGGGTCTGGTGAATATGCACCGAGACCTACTCCTTCCCGGCGACTCTTGCGCCGGGGGTGGGTTTTGGGACATCGACTACACCGCCAACCGACTGACGCTCTCGGGCCGGTCGTTTGACTACGGCGAACCGCAATGGGGCCTCCTGAGCACCCTCTTCGTGCCACAAGCCTATCGTGGCATGACCATTGTATATCTCGGCGACACTCCACACCAAAATTTCTACGTGAGCAGATGCCTAAACATATCTTACTACACATAACCAAAAGCCATCTCAATAACACACAACACACCCATAAGTATAATAAACACTTCCTCGTCTAATGCGATATGTTACAAAACATAAACGAGGTTATTCCAGTCTATTTCGGGCCATTTCGGGCCACAAAATATACAATAACGCAAGATTTATGTTAAAAAACTTTGAAATACAAAAAACTCACCCTATATTTGCCCCACGTTTGTAGAAAGAGGTTTCAAAAATCACATACCGATTGGCGAAATCATAAAAATATTTAACCAAGCAACTAAACTAAACTAAACTTTTCAACCATCTATGGAATATTTATCATTCATATAATTAAGTCAGGAGCCACAAACTCCTGAAATGACGCTTGTTTGTTCTTAATTCATAGCCACGTGAATTATCACAAAAACCAAAAAACACTCCTCTCAACATCCACACATACCAAAAACTAACCAACCAATAAAAAGCAAAAAACAACAAACCAAATTCTTAGATTTTTTAGCTAACATAACATACATTTTTATTTAAAACCAAAACTAACCAATTATGCGGAGGTATCTACTTCTTCTTGTACTTGCAATGGCATGTACAAGTGCGCTTTGGGCGCAAAAAGTGGTTACAGGTACTGTCACCGACGCAAACACCAAGGAAGCTCTTATTGGAGCAAGTGTGATTGTGAAAGGTACAAACCTCGGAACTGCTACCGATATTAATGGAAAATATCGTTTAGAGAACGTAAAAGAAGGCGCTGTCCTTCAGATTTCTTACGTGGGAATGGAAACAGTAGAAGAAACAGTAGGCAACCGTGACGTTGTTGACGTAGCTCTCGGATCCAACTCACTTAATCTTAACGAAGTGGTGGTAACTGCCATGGGTATCGAACGTAAGGCTAAATCGTTGACTTACGCCACCCAAAAAGTTAAAGGCTCGGAACTCGTTCGTGCCAAGGAGACCAATATGATCAACAGCCTTCAAGGTAAAGCTGCAGGTGTGGTAATCACTCCTAACACAACTGGTGCCGGCGGCTCTTCTAAGGTTGTGATTCGTGGTAACAAGTCGGCTCAAGGCAACAACCAAGCCCTCATCGTTATCGACGGTATCCCAATGACCAACAACACTACATCACAGGTTGAATCTGTTTACGGTGGTCGCGATAGTGGTGACGCATTGTCAAACCTCAACCCAGAAGACATCGCAAGCATCAACGTGCTTAAAGGTGCTTCTGCTGCCGCTCTTTACGGCTCACAAGCTGCCAACGGTGTGGTATTGGTTACTACCAAGAAGGGTTCTTCAGGTCGCGTTCGCGTTGACTTCTCAAGCAACATTACTATCGAGTCAGCACTCGACAAGCCAGAAATCCAGACCACTTATGGTGCACCTGTATTGTCAAATGGCTCTCTTGATGAAAACAGCTGGGGCGAAAAGATCACAAACGGCGTAAACGCTTCTGACGACTTCTTCCGCACAGGTGCTACATACATCAACTCTGTTGCTATCAGCGGTGGTACCGACAAGATTCAATCTTACGTTTCTTATGCCAACACTACAGCTGAAGGTATCATGCCAACCAACGACTTCAAGCGCCACAACATCCTCTTGAAGCAAACCTACAAGTTGCTCAACGACCGCTTGACAATCTCTGGTTCTGCAAACTTCATCTCACAAAAGGGCAAAAACCGTCCACGTGGAGGTCACTACCTCAACGCCTTGACTGGTCTTTACACTTTCCCTGCTAACGGTGATTGGAACTACTACAAGAACACTTTCGAAACTTACAACGAAGTTCGCCAAATCAACGAACAAAACTGGTATCGCAACGTAAACCAAGACTTCTCGCAAAACCCTTACTGGATTCTCAACCGCGTTCCAAGCATTGAGTCACGCAACCGTACAATGGTGACTGGTTCGGCTCGTTTCGACATCACCGACTACTTGTTCGTTCAAGGCCGCTTGAGCTACGACCGCACCAACGACTTCTGGTCACGCACTAAATATGCCACTACAAGTACAGTGCTTGCCAACCCTGACGGAGAATACGAAGAAGACGACTACATGATGCGCACATTCTACGGCGACTTCATGGTCAACTTCAACAAGACTTTCGGCAACTACTCTATCAGCGCTGCCCTTGGCACAAGCTTCAACGATTACAAGTGCGAACACACTGGCCTTAAGCAAGGTGGCGACCGCTACTTGCCTAACTACTGGGCCATCGAAAACTCTACTAAGAACGGTTCAAGCAAATCAATGGATCAAAAGCGCCTCAACGCCGTATTCGCTACTGCACAATTCGGCTGGAAGGATATGTTGTTCCTCGATGTTACAGGACGTAACGACTGGTCTTCAACTCTCGCTTTCACTCCTAACGGATCTTACTTCTACCCATCAGTTGGTCTCACCGGCGTAATCAGCGATATGGTGACCCTTCCTGAAATGTTCAACCAATTGAAGGCTCGCGCCTCTTACTCTGTAGTAGGTAACGAAATGCCAGTATACATCACCAACCCAATGAACAACTTCTCTAACGGTTCTGTATCTTTCAACACTAAGATGCCATTTACCGACATGAAACCTGAGAAGATGCACTCAATGGAATTTGGTTTCGATGCTTCAATGTTTAACGACCGCTTGGACCTCGACTTCACTTGGTATAAGACCAACAACAAGAACCAATACTTCGCAATGTCAGTGCCTTCAGCTACTGGCTACGACAGCTACTACTTCAATGCCGGTGACATCCAAAACAGCGGTATCGAATTCTCAGCAAGCTGGACTCAACAATTCACCAAAGACTTCTCTTGGAAGACTCAAGTGAACCTTTCTTACAACAACAACAAGATCGTGAAGCTCGACAACCGCGAAGGCATCTCTGAATCTGACCGTCTCGACAAGGTGGATATCGGTAGTATGTTCGGCGTTCGCTCATGGCTCGTTGAAGGTGGTAAGTATGGCGACATCTACGGTCAAAACTTCATCCGCGACGAAAAGACTGGTCTTATCTGCGTTGACGCAAACGGCCGCATCATGTACACCGACGAAATGCAAAAACTTGGCAATATCAACTCTGACGTTCGTTTGGGTTGGGGCAACACATTCAACTACAAGAACTTCTCACTCTACTTCTTGATTGACGGTTCTATCGGTGGCAACTTCTTCGACTTCACTCAAGCATCTCTCGACCGCAACGGCTCATCACAAAGCTCTGCCGACGCTCGCAATGCTGGTGGCGTAAAGGTTTGGAACACTGCTACAAACTCTGAAGGCGTGATGGATGCAAAAGATTTCTTCACAACTATCGGTTCTATCAACGGTGGTGGTGGCGACTACTATGCTTACAGCCAAACTAACTTCCGTCTTCGTGAACTTTCTGTAGGTTACACATTCCGCGACCTCCTTGGCAACGGCCACGACTTGAGCATCAGCGCTATCGCTCGTAACCTCTTCTTCCTCTACAAGGATTGCCCAAGCGACCCTGACACTTCTATGTCTACAAGCAACGGCTATGGTGGTATGGGTTACTTCAGAATTCCTGCAACTCGTAGCTTCGGTTTTAACTTGAAACTTTCTTTCTAAATACGCAGCAACTATGATTAAAAAATATCTGAAAAGTTCTATCTTATTTGGTGCAGCACTTCTTATGGGTGCCGGCTGCACTGGGGACTTTGAAAAAATGAATACCAACCCATTCCAAATTCCTGACAAGGATGTGAAGATGAGCGACCTTTTCAACGAGGCTCAACTCTCTGTCTTCTACAACCAATCAAACGGTAACTACGAGTATCAGTTGATTCAAAACTTGAATGCCGACCTTTACTCTGGTTATATGGCTGTGCCTACTGCTTTCAACGGCGGTAACAACAACGATACCTACTTCATGATGAACGGTTGGAACAGCTTCCCTCTCAACTACATGTTGCTACACGTGGTTAAGCCTATGGTTTCTGTTCAAAAGATCGACGACCTTGCCGACGATTTCTTCGCTATCAGCGAAATCCTCAAGGTGGCTGGCGCTCACAAGATGGTTGACACCTACGGTCCATGCCCATATAGCGAAGCCATGAAGGGTGGCATCTCAGTTACTTACGATTCTGAAGAACAATGCTACACATCATTCCTCACCGAACTTGGCGACGCTTGCGACAAGCTCACTAAGTGGCTCGATGCTAACGGTGGCAAGGACGATGCAAAACGTCTCACTTGGGACAAGATGTGCGGTCAAAGCCAAAAGACTTGGTTGCAATTTGGCAACACTTTGCGCCTTCGCTTGGCTATGCGCCTCGCTATGGCAGTTCCTAACTTGGCTAAGGAACACGCTGTGGCTGCTTGCAGCAACAAGTATGGCCTGCTTAAGAATGTTGACGTGGAAGTGAAAGACGGCAATACCCGCAACCCACAAGCACTTATCGCTCGTGACTACAACGACTGCTGTATCTCTGCCAACTACGAAACCATCCTTAAGGGTTACAACGACCCACGTCTTGAAAAGACAGTTCAACCTGTAGGTTGGGGCGAAAAGGGTGATATCACCACTCCTGATGGTAAGGCTGCTGGCATGATCGGTCAAATCAAGGGTATCCGCAACGGTCTTACCGTAGACGGTTCAAGCTACAAGATGTATTCTATCCAAGTTTGCCCTGAAAGCGGTGGTCCTTACTCTTCTGACGTTCCACTGCCTATCATGAGCCGTGCAGAATCTTCATTCTTGCAAGCCGAAGCTGCTCTCCGTGGTTGGATTAGCGGTAGCGCTAAGGATTACTACGAAGAAGGCATCCGCAACTCATTTGCTAAATGGAACTTGGACGCTTCTAACTACATCAACGGAACATCTACTCAAATCGACTATGTTGACCCACACAACCCAGCCAACAACATCGCTGCAGTAAACAACGTTCCTGTTAAGTATATGGAAGCTGGCTCAAAGGAAGAGCAATTGCAACAAATCATCACCCAAAAGTGGATTGCAGGCTTCCCTGAAGGCTTAAACGCTTGGGCTGAATTCCGTCGCACTGGTTATCCTAAGTTGTTCCCTGTTGCAGAAGCTAACGTTCGCGTTCAAGGCGAATACCTTGCTCACGACATTAAGACTCTCAGCGCAATTGGTATCCGTCGCTTGCCATTCGCATTTGACGAACGTGGCGCTAACCCAGCAGGTTTGGCTAAGGGTATTGAAATCCTCAAGGCTCGTGGTCAAAAAGACGCTATCGACGAACGTCTATGGTGGGATACTGGCAAGAACTTCTAATACATTGCTAATATTATAATTATAGAATTAACGGGATGTCCCAGGGCTCACGCCCTGGGGCATTTTTTTGCCCCTACCATCCGCCCCCGAAAATGCGCAAAAAAAGATATTCCGACATCACGTCGGAATATCCTTGATAAACAAACACGTAAAAATATCTAAATTATATCCTAAAAATGTCAGCTATAATTTATAAAAATATGACTGTCCCATCAATAATACCTACTGTTGGGGCTTCACATTGCAAATATAAATAATGTTCGGTTTTTTTGCAACAAAAACGCACAATTTTTTATTATAACATCATCAAAAAAATGCAATTACTTTTTATTTGCCCTCAAAAACAGAAAATTGTAACATGCCATATACAATATTCACATTCTCGCCCAAGTGCTTATCCGACACAATCAAATAGCAAAAATGCCATCTAAATACATCTTTTTAAAGCCTTTTGTGAGTTTTTAAGGTTATATCCAAAAATGTTTTGCTACCTTTGCCAAGAATTTGCATTATTGGCACTAATAAAGAAGCAACTACAAAAATATGAAATTACATTCAATCAAGTTATTACTGCTCATGCTTGTGGCTGGATGCACCTTGGCATCTTGCGACAAGGACAATAAGAAGAAATCAGACACCGAGGTTGTAAACTACGACCTCACCCTATATGCCAGCGACCCAAGCGAAAACGAGTCGGCTATCACCGACGGCTGGAACTGGAAGTCGGGCGACCAACTGGTATTCTTCAACCTCACCTACACCCGCAACCTGGTTACGCTCATCAACAACGGAGCTAACTTCACCGGATCGGTGCCATCGGTTGCCAGCAGCGCTAAGATTGGCTTCTTCTATCCTAAGTCGGCTCTCACACAGACCGCAAGCGACATTAGCTATGTGAAGCTTCGCTACCGTCTGCAAGACGGCGTGAACGTGCAAAGCTATCTTGCCGGCACATGTGTAGCTACTATCAATGGCACTGCTGCAGAAGCAAAGGTGAACATGAAGCTCATAAACGCCGCTGCGAAAATGAATTTCACATATCAAGGCAAACCTATCAACGAAATCACACACATCGAGGTGTATTCCGACAAGGAAGCACTGCTCATCGGTGGCGACTATGAGTTGAAGACTCTATCTTTCAATGCGCCTATCACCGGCAACATCGCCGTTGACAATGCCGGACTCAACGGCTCGGCGAAAATCGGTCTCTTCCCATGCAACGGTGTGCGCCTCTGCGTGTCGGTAACCACTGCCGACGGCAAGGTTTACCTCGGTAAGCAAGAGAACAGCGTCAACATCAAGGCTGGCGATATGCTCAATCTCAACTACGACTGCGAATGCTTCGATTCTAAGGCGAAAATCGGCGACTACTTCTACACCGACTTCACCTACTCTACCGAATACGACGACACTAAAGACTGTGTAGGCGTGATATTTGCCCTCACCGACAAGAAGGACGGCGATATCAACCGCACCCTCACCACCGGCTCACACGGCCGCGTGATGTCGCTCACCGATATCACCAAATATGCTTGGGCATTCAACGGCACTTACGCCATCGACATGCCAAAGCTCACCAATTATGCCGACGCCGACGGCAGCAACGCCTA
>CAJLWM010000040.1 GCA_905210415.1 uncultured Prevotellaceae bacterium | reverse complement strand
CCACCGGCAGCCGAGTCGGTGGTGAATGCGTCTTTAGAAGAAGTCTGCGAGATGCCGAAGTGCTTCATCATAAACATGGTCAAGCCGTTGTTCACGCGGTCGGTAGCCACCAACTGAGTCAGTCCCATACCGTCGCCGATAAGCAGGATAACGTTTTTCACAGGCTTGTCGGCACCGTCGTTGAGGTAGGTAGGAGTGTAGATTGGTTGACGCTCGGCGAGTTGCATCTTATCGTCTTGGAAGCCGCTGAAGTTGCGAGTGATTTTGTCGAGACGGTCGTTGAGAATCACCTTGTGGTCGGCATTTGCTTTAGCATTAGCGCCAATCACATAGTTTTTAGCTCCCCAATTGCTGAAGAATTCGGCGCATTGAGCAGGTGTGTCGGTGTTGATGTAATCAACGCCCATAGTGAGGAAGGTGTTCCACGCAGTCAAGCCCTCAGGAGCGCCCCAGAAGCGGATAGGTTTGCCCATGCTGTGAGCCTTGTCGATGAGGCCTTGCACAGCCTTGTGCTCAGAGACGAGGAGCGTGCCCTTGCCATTCCAGATGCTGTAGGCGCCGAAGTTGACGCTGAACATAGCCACGCGCTTGAGTTGCTCAGGAGTGTAATTGGTGTTGATGTCGCCGTCGAAAGTGATATATTCCGGGTATTGTGTAAATTTGTCGGCAGATGGTTCAAACTCGCCGGTGACAACTATGCGGCATGCGTTAGGATTGACCTTAGGATCGAAAATCTCAGGGCGCTTTTTCACCTTAGCCACAAAAGCCTTCATATAGGCGTCGGTGTTGTTCGACTTGATTTCCACCATCAGCTGGATGCCAGCGTCGGAGCCGGCATACGGCTTGCCGCTGTTCAAGCGGTAGACGTTGATAAGTGGTTCGAGGTATAGGCGGTCGAAAGTCACATCGTCCTTTAGGTCCTCTAAGTCGTGGCCAACAAGGAATTTTCCGCCTTTATAAAACATATCACACTCGATGGAGAAGATGTGTTGCGAATAAGCCTCGTAGAAAGGCATAGTGCGAGTGTAATCGTTGTGTGAGTGCAGCAGCACTGGGAACTTGGCTTCGGCAGCGTGAGCGCCAAAGGTGATAGCCAGTGCCGATAGAGCAGTGAAAATACTTAATCGTTTCATTTATAATGCGTTTTTGTAGTTTTTTGTTGATTATTTCTCGGTAGGCAAGAAAAGCATGTCGTCGCTCACAGGGCGTTCGAAGATGTTAGGAGTCTGGAAGCGGAGCTTCAATTCCTGACCCATATAGTCTTCGAAGTAGCGGATATACATGTGGTGATAACCAGCCTCGAGCGCCACCTTGCCAACCACGAAGTTTGCGCTGTGGCTGCCGTCGTTGTCGATCACCAATTTGCCGTCGATGTAGAGCTTAGCGCCGTCGTCGCTGCGCAAGCGGAATTTATACACAGCTTTCTCAGGAGCCAAGAACAGAGTGTTGAAGTCGTATGCATAGTGGTCTTCAACAGGCGCTTGGTCGATGATGAAGTTAGCCATAGTGCCTTTCTTAAGTGGCTTGAGGCCGTCAACTTCCTTGCAGCTCTTGATAGCTCCCTCGTAGTAGGTATAAGCCACGCCGTTTTTCTTGGGTTTCACGTTGCTTGCCTTGAGGTATTCGCCGTTTTCCTCGATAGAAGTGATGCCAGAAGGGAAGTGGTAGACCGCTTCTTTGCCCTTAGCTGTGGTGATCCAAGTGTCGAATTGGCGTTTGCCCTCCTTCATAACCACGATGCGGCCGCCGCGTTCGAAGAATCCGTAGGCGTTCCAACCGCTGTTTCGGCCGAAAGCCAAAGCCACGTCGGAGCGAATGCCGATGTAGTCGTCAACGTGGTCGTGACCAGCGAAAACGCCCATGATGTCGCCTTTATCGAGAATCGATGCAAACATGCCAGAGTTTACGCCACCCGAACCAATGCCCTCGCAAGGATTGCCGAAAGTGTCTGGTTTGCCCACTACTTGCGCATACTCCATGAGAGGAATGTGGAAATAGGCGAGCGAAGGCACGGGTTTGCCGCCGTTTTTAGCTGTGAAGCGGTCGCTCTCGCGGCGGTACCATTCTATTTGGTCGAAGTGAATCCAATCGTATTTGCCGAAGAGGTTGTCCTTAGGATAGTCGTTAGAGTCGATGAGATAGATCACACCGTTCACCTTGTCGCTGCCGTCAGAGGCATAGAGCGAGATGGTCATGTTGCCATAACCGCTCACTTGGTTGCCACGCACGCCCACATACACAGGGTCGTCGGTGAGCATAGTGTAGATAGAGTCTTTGCTGAGAAATTCGGCATCGTGGTTGCCCATAGTCACGGCATAAGGAATGCCTTGCTTGTGGAAGAAATTGATGATGCTTTTCCAACCCTTCACGGCAGGGTGATCAGTGATCACGTCGCCGGTGATGATGATAAGGTCGGGCTTCTCTGTGTCGATAACCGCCTGCATAGAAGCAAGGGTCTTTTCGCACTTGGCGATGCTGTCGTCGCACCAGTGAATGTCGGTGAATTGAGCAATCTTAAATTCGTGATTGCTGTCGAAAGCCATGCGCTTGGTGCTTTGTGCCGAAACTGCGGTAGCTATAGCGATGGCTGCAAATAGGAATGCTTTGCGTAAGATATTCATGATTAATAAGTTTTATTACCAGGTTCTACGTTGATAGTCTTAGTCTTGCTGCCGTAATACACCTTGAGGGTGAAAGCCACGTTGCTATCAATGGTGATGCGTGGTTCGGCGGTGGCGTTGGCGCGCTTGGCTGCCTTCATGGTGATGTTGCCATTAGGGCCGAATGGATAGCGCTCCACGCCGTTGGCTTCGGTGAGGTTGAGGTCCCAAGTGATGGTGTTCTCAGGATAGTCGGCGCGAATGCCAATGATGAATTCGAGGAACTCGGCGATAGGGGCCAGACCTGTCCAACCGATGAAGTCTTTTCGAGCCATAAATCCTGGATTCATGCTCTCTGGAGCGTAGTATTCAAAGAAAGTGCCAGTCTTTTTCCACACCTCAAACACTTGGTGATAGTGGTTGAGCGCTATTTCGCGAGCCTCTTTCTTGTAGCCTTTCTTCCACAGGCCGTCGATCACCATATAGTTGGTGCCAGGCCAGATGCCACCTTGCCAGTAGCGTCCGTTTTCGTTGTATTTTGGGCTGTCGGCGCTGATAGAAGGCACCATGCCAGGGCGCTTAAACTCCTTAGGGTCGCTGAGGTGAGCGATTAGGCGCTTGGTCTGTTGGTCGGTGAGGATGTCGGTCTGCAAAGCCCAGAAAGCGCTGATGCCCTTGGTGGTGCAGAGCGAACCGTCGGCATATTGGTCGTAAAGGAAGCCGGTCTTTTCGTCCCAAAGATTTTCTTGGATATATTTCTTCAGCATCTTAGCCTCGTCTTCAAAATCCTCGATTTCTTGCCAACGCTCGATGTAGAAGCCTATTTGCAGCAACTGATAAGCAGTCATATATTGTTGCAAATTGGTGTCGAGCCAAATCATGTGGCCGTGGCTAAAGATAGGGTTGTATTCCTTCTTCACGCGAGGCATATTGTCCATGCCGGTGCCCCAACCGCTTGACCAGTAGGTGCCATTGCGCCAAGTGTGGTTGAAGCGGAGCCACTTGTAGTAAGCCACAAGCGCAGGGAATGCCTTGTGCAGACGGTTCATGTCGCCGAATTGCTGATAGTAAACCAATTCGCACCAAGGAATCAGGTTAGGACCGGTGCTCACAGGGTCGTAGCGCTCAAAGCAGTCAGAGCCATCGGCGTGAATCTCGCGGCAGATAAATCCGTCGGGGTGCTGCTTGGCGTAGAAGTTGTTGAGCGTAGCCTGAAAATCAAAGAAGCGGGCGCCATATCGCGAGAACATGAGGATAAACGAAGAGTCCCACATGAAGATGTTGCCGTTGTAGGCAGTGTCGATATATGGCGAAACAAAGCCCGATCCTGGCTGAGGATTGCAGATGTTTTTCACGCCAATCTTCCATGCGCTCCAATACATATTCACTTCGTCGTTATGTCCCTCCCAGATAGGCATAGGCAACACTTGCTTTGCCTTTTCGTAGTCCATAGGCAAGGCTATGCTTTGAGGTTTGGCAGTGCGGTAGGAGTTTTCTGCCACCAAAGCCTCTTTCACATAAGTGTCTTTGTAAGGGATTTTGTAGATGCTATCGTTGCCACGGCTTTGTGCGTTGGCATCGGCGATGCCCCCCACCGCTGCTACTGATAGCGCAAAAATCATCTTTGTGATGTGATTACCGAAAACGTTCATATATGATATATTTTTTTAGTTTGTTACGTTTTGAGATAGAAGAGTGCTTTTGCTGGGATGGCAGTGAAGGTCTTGCTGCTTGGCAACTTCCATGCCCAAGCAAACGATTCGCCCTCATAGTCTTCAAAATACTTGATAGTATAGCGGTGAAGGCCCTTTTGCAGGGCCACCATGCCAGAGGCTTGAACAGCGGCATGGCTATCGTCGTTGTCCACCACAAGATTGTCGTTGATGAGCAGCACGCTGCCGTCGTCGCTCACTGTGGCGAATGTGTAGATGCCAGTTTCTGGCACATCGATGTATCCAGTAAACACAAATGCGAAATGGTCGGGCTGACGAGGGCCGTTGATCGATGGTTCTGGCATAATGCCCGTCTTGGTAGGCTGGCCAATGATGTCGGCCACCTTTGAGAAAGGACCTTCGTAGTAGCTATATTCCACGCCATTTGTGAGTGCAGCCTTTTGCTCGTTGGTCATCTCGATGCCCTTGGCATATTCAGCCTTTGTAGCTTGGATTTTCATCGTAGTGCTTGGCTCGTAGCCTTCGCGGAATGCCTTGGCTTTAATAAGGGTGGTGCTGACAAGTCGCAAAGGACCAGTGTAGATAGCCGAAGTTTCATCAGGTTCTTCACCATTGGTGGTGTAGCGAATGGTGGCGCCAGGGGTGGCAGTGCCGATTTCGGCAGTCACATATCCGTCGAATAGGTAGAGGTCGTTTGCGATGTAAGGCACCGATGCCACAAGGCCTTGTGTGTAAGAGTATGGCGCTGCTTCAGGAGCGGAAGCCCAATTGGTAGGTTTGTCGCTGAGATAGAATTTCAGCGTGCCGCCCTGCATGAGTTGGTCGTAGGTGATATATGCCTTGTCGATAGCCTTGCCGTTGAGTTCTACTTTGGCAATGTAAGGAGTAGCCTTGGCATCGCCGCCAATCACGGTGAGTTGCTTGCCATTGGCGAGTGTGATAGTTGCCTTTTCGAATAGAGGAGTGGTGAGCACATATTGGCAAGAGGCTGGGTTTACTGAGTAGAAACCGAGACTTGTGAGCAGATACCAAGCCGACATCTGGCCGCAGTCCTCGTTGCCACAGAGTCCGTCGGGCTTAGTGGTGTAAAGGTCGCGGAGCACTTGCAGATTGTGTTTTTGGGTCTTCCAAGGTTCTCCGATGTAGGAGTAGAGGTAAGAGATGTGGTGGCTTGGCTCGTTGCCGTGAGCATATTGACCGATTAAGCCAGTGATGTCGGCTTGATCGATAGGCTCTTTTGACTCGGCAGTGTAGATAGAGTCGAGGGCAGCTGTAAATTTTTCTTTGCCGCCAAAAAGTTGCACCATGCCATTCACGTCGTGAGGCACGAAGAAACGGTATTGCCAAGCGGTGGCTTCGGTGTAGGCGTGCCCCACCTCAAATGGGTTGAAAGGCGATTGCCAGTTGCCATCGCTGCGCTTTCCGCGGAAGAAGCGGGTGCTGCCGTCAAACACGTTGACGTATTGCTGAGAGCGGCGGATGTATTCGTTGTATACATCGGTGCGGCCTAATGCTTTGGCGTATTGTGCGATAGCCCAATCGTCGTAGGCATATTCGAGCAGGCAAGACACCGATTCGCGTTTAACGTTCTGAGGAATGAATCCGTTTTTTACATAGTAGTCGAGACCCTTGCGGTGAGTGTTGGCAGTGGCAATCATTGCTTGCAGTGCCTTTTCGGTGTCGAAGCCGCGGATGCCCTTCAAGTAAGCCTCGGCAATCACTGCGGCAGAGTGGTAGCCAATCATACAACCGGTCTCGCCATTAGATAGAGGCCAGATAGGCAGTTCGCCAAACACGTCGTAGTGGATAAGGCAAGAGTTCACAATGTCCTTAAGCAACGTGGTGTTGGTGAGCGAAGCGAATGGGAACCATGCGCGGAAAGTATCCCAGAAAGAGATGGCGCTATAGGTCTTATTGCCATCGCTCAAAGAGCAAGATTTGCTTTTGATAGTGCGGTATTTGCCATTGGCATCGCTTGTTACGTTAGGCACAACCATAGAATGGTAGAGGGCAGTGTAGAAGATTTTCTTATTGTCTTCGCTCTTGTCGGTGATATCAATGATTGATAGTGCCTTGTTCCAATTGTAGTGTGCCTGTTTGGCAAAATTATTGAAATCAAACGAGGTGTTGGTGTCGTTGGCAAGGTTTTCGCGCGCATTCTGAATGCTCACGGTAGAAATGCCCACTTTCGCCACCACCGAACGCTTTGCGAATGATAGAGCAACTTTCACATCGCCACCCTTGATGTTTTTGCCGGCAACTGGCTTGTCATCGATATATCCTTTGAAATCGGTGATTGGGCAAGAGAATTGGGCCACGAAATATATGCGCTGGTTTTCCACCCAACCACTGGTGTTGCGCATACCCACAATCTCATTGTCTCCGGTTCGTTCCACGCTGGCTTTGTGGATATTTTCTTCGCCAAGAGTCCACTTCATGTCCACGATGAGTTTTGGCTTGCTTCCTTCTGGATAGGTGTAGCGATGCAAGCCACAATATGTTGTGGCAGAAAGTTCGGCCTTAATGCCGTTGTTTAGAGTCACGCTGTAGTAGCCAGGGACTGCCTTTTCGTTGTCGTGACTGAAGGCTGTGGGCTGATATAGATTGCCTGCAGTGCCCAGTGTGGTGGCAGGGTGAAACAGAATGTCGGCCAAGTCGGCACATCCCGTACCGCTGAGGTGGGTGTGCGAGAAGCCTTGTATTGTGTTGTCGTCGTAGTAATAGCCACCGCAAGCATCCCAGTTGCCAGTGCGAGTGTCGGGGCTAAGTTGAACAGCACCGTATGGAGCTGTAGCACCAGGGTAGGTGTGTCCGTGACCGCCAGTGCCAATAAATGGGTCGACATATTTCACAGCCTGTTTTTGCGCGCAGATGCTACCTGATGCAAGAGCGATAGCTGCGAATAGAAGTAATGATGTGATACGTTTCATTGTCAGCAGGTGAAATTAAACAGTTTTTAATGCCGATGCACCATAGATGGCAACATCAGGGAGTGATGACACGAGTATCTTCAATCGCTCTACCATTGTAGGGTAGAGAAACGATTCGAGAGATTTCTTCATTGGTTGCTCAAAGTGCTTGTAGGCATTGGCGATGCTTCCGCCAAGCACGATTGCCTCGGGGTCGTAGGCCAAAAGCACGGCTTTCACCAGTTCGCCCATATGAGCGCCAAACTCTTGCCACAAAGCCAAGGCTTGAGGGTCGCCGGCTTCGGCAGCGATAGAGGCATCTTTGCCAGTAGTGCTGTGGTTTACGAAGAAACCGCTGCTGCAGAAGTGCTCGTAGTCGCTATCGAGATAAGGCAGGCTGCCCACTTCGCCGGCTGCGGTGTTGCGGCCGCTGTAAAGGCTTCCGTTGATAATCAAGCCAGAGCCCACGCCAGTGCCGAGGGTCAATCCCACAACATCGGTGAATGCGCTTGCTTCGCCAAACATCTTCTCGCCAAGGGCAAAACAATTGGCGTCGTTGTTGACAGCCACAGGCACTGAGAATTCCTTTTCGAGGATGTCCTTGATGTGAACTTCCTTCCATGAAGGGATATTGACAACGTTGTAGACGATGCCTTTTTGCCAGTCTACCACAGAAGGCACACCAATGCCGATGCTCTCAATCTCCTTGCCGTCGGCAGCGAAGCGAATGCCCTCGATGATAGCGTCGATCACCACTTGAGGGTTGTCGGTTTTAGGTGTTGCCACAGCGTGGCGGTTGATGATTTTACCGTTTTCTACGGCTCCGGTGCGTATGTTAGTACCTCCGAGGTCTATTCCTATTTTCATTGTTGTGAGGGTGTTAGAATTGAAGAGTTGCAATGTGAGGGTTGTGGTCGGAGAGAAGCGCGTTGACGTCTTCCTTTGGAATGAATGCGTGAGTGACCTTGATGCTTGGTGTGACGAAGATAAAGTCGATTTTCTCGCGTTCGTTGGCATGTAGTTTGCCGAAGTCGTGCCAAGTGTAGTCTACGCCGTCTACCTTTTCTGCGATTTTATATGCGTCGTTGAGTACAAATTCATTTGTAGTAATGGTCTTGTAGGCGTCGCTTTGGTCGTTGACATTGAAGTCGCCAGTGACAACGGCAGGCTTGTCGCCCACAATTTGCTTGATTTTGTCGATGATGAGCAAAGCGCTTTCGCGGCGAGCAACCACACCTACGTGGTCGAAGTGAGTGTTTACGGCCATAAACACCTTGTCGTTGGCTTTGTCACACAGCTTAGCCCAAGTGGCGATGCGGGTGCAAGCGGCATCCCAACCGAGTTTGCCCACGCTTTCAGGATTTTCGCTAAGCCAGAATGTGCCAGAATCAAGCGCTTCGAAGCGGTCGTTGCGGAAGAATATGGCAGCATATTCGCCCTCGGTCTTGCCGTTGTCGCGTCCAACTCCCACCATGGCATAGCCGGGCAGCAGGGCTTTAAGGTCTTCCACCTGATTGTTGAGCAATTCTTGAGTGCCGAAGATGTCGATTTGCTGGTCGGTGATAAACTTCGCCATACGGTCCTTACGGTATTGCCAGTTGTTGGCGCTGTCTTCAGGGTTGTCGTAGCGCATATTGATAGTGGCGTAGTTCACAGTAGTGGTTTGGGTTTTGCTTTGGCATCCCACAAGCAGAACGATGCTGAGCAACGAAAGTGCAAAGTTTCTAAGAAGTGTCATATTGTTTTTAGTTTATTCGTTATGTTTCAATAGTTAGTGATATGGTTTTATCCTCGTAAAGTTACGAAAAATATGTTTCAAAACGGGTATAGGTATTGTAAACATTCGTTAAAGGGGCTGAATGAAAGGCATTAAAAAAGGCTGCACCGATTGATGCAGCCTTTTATTGGGTATTCACTCTGATGAGTGACGTTTGCTAATTAGTTGTAGCCATCGTTTTGATGCAACTTACCGCCAGCCTTAGTGATTTCGGCAGATGGGTAAGGGAATGCAATCATATAAGGCTTGTATTCGCTCTTAACTTGGTAGTCAAGATATGGACCAACTTCGAATGTTGAGTTGTAATCAGCACGGTCGGCATAGTGGCGAACGCGTGGGTGTGCGTTAAGTTCCTTGCTTGCAAGAGCCTTAATTTCAGCAGCACCTGATTGATACCAACGCTTCAAGTCGTGAAGGTGATCGTAGAATTCAAATGCAAGTTCGCAACGACGTTCGTGATAGAGATCAGCCCAAGTGGCAGTGCCCTTGATTGGGGTGAGGTGAGAACGTGTGCGCACGCGGTTGATGTCGCTAGTAGCAAGACCTGCTTGGTTAGTAGCCAAGTAAGCTTCAGCACGGAGCAACAAGCAGTCGGCAAAGCGGAGCAATGGGAAGTTGATGCGGGCTGTTGGCCAGTTGCCGTTACCGCTCACGTATTTGCTTGTGCCGTCGGTGAGACCTTTGTGCTTGAATGGATCCATGTATTTGTTGATCATGAAGCCAGATTCGATGTCAGAAGTAGAATAGAACTTTCTTGTCTTGCCGTTGAATTGGAATTCTTGTCCGTATTCGAGGATTGAGCGAGTCAAGCGTTCGTTGCCGGCGCCGTCCTTAAGCATTTCTTCATAGATGTCGTAAGAAGGCTTGTTTTGACCCCAACCGTTGTATTCGCCCCAACCTTTGTTTTCGAGGATTACACCAGGGAATTCAGATCCACCAGGAGTTGAACCACCTTGACCAGGAATAGTCCAGATGTATTCCTTGTTCCAGAAGTCAGAGTATTCGCAAGAGAACAATTCAGAGAAAGTGTCGGCAAGATCGCGGCCGTAGGTTTGTTCGAGAGTGTTAACGGCGTTGATAACGTTGTTCCATTGTGTAGCATCCCAAGTTGACCAGTAAGCATATACCTTAGCCATGTAACCAACAGCTGCTGCCTTGTGAGCGCGACCGCGGTTGTCGGCATCGTATTCTTCGAAGCGAGGAAGCAGAGATTCTGCGTTCTTGAGGTCTTCGATGATCAACTTATAGTTTTCCATTACGGTAGGTTGTTGAGTAGGGATAGAGTTGTCGTATCCGCCAGGGAAATCTTCGTAACGGCAGAATGGCACACCTTGCTTGTCGCTACCATAGCGGTAAGCGATGTAGAAGTGTGTAAGGGCACGCATAAAGTAAGCTTCGCCGAGAGAGCGAGTTTCTACAGCGGTGAGTTGTTTAGAGGCTTTCTTCTTGAGCAGTTGCTCGATAACCCAGTTGGCGCGGGCAGTGGTGCGAGTGAGGCGTTCCCACACGTTGCGCAATGGACCGAAGTCGCCATCGTAGTTCAATGTAGCAAGGCCGTTGTATCCGCGAGTACGTCCCCAAACGACGTCGCAGGTAGCGCCTTGTTCCCAGAAAAACTCACGTCCGAAGCAGTCTTCTTGTTGAACGTCGGCATAAAGAATAGCAACGGCGTCGATAGATTGCTTGTCGTTGGTGAAAAATGTTGTAGTGGTTGGGTTGCCTTCAGGCTGAGTGTTTAGGAAATCAGAGCATGACACCGACACGAGAGCCAACGATGAAACGGCAAGACCTAAAATATATTTTTTCATAATTCTTTCCAATTTAACTGTTTGATTGTTATTGAATCTTTGAGTTAGGAATATTAATAAGTTAACTTAAGACCGAAAGAGTAAACCTTTGATACAGGGTATTTGAGAGCGTCCCAGCCACCACATTCAGGGTCGATACCTGAGTAGTTGGTGATGGTGAAGAGGTTTTCCGCAGAGAAATACACTGAAAGGCTGCTTCCGCGCATACCGAAGTGGTTAGAGTTGCGCAAGATGCGAGTGAGGTCGTAAGTTATAGTCAAGTTCTTCATACGCAAGTAGTCGGCGTCTTCGAGATACCAGCTGCTTGGAGTAGAGAAGTTGCTGTTAGGGTCGTTCTTTGACAAACGTGGGATGTCGCTACCGGTGTTGCTTGAGCTCCATGCGTTGAGGATTTCAGTTGAACGGTTGAAGTTGCCTTCAGCATCGCTCAAGAGCATATACTTACCAGCATAGAATGCTTGTGCGCCAAATACGCCTTGGAACATAGCGCTCACGCTGAGGTCTTTGTAAGTGAAGCCTGCAGAGAGTGAGTAAGTCCAGTCTGGGTTGGCGTTGCCCATGTATTGACGGTCGAGGTTGTCGATTTTGCCATCGTGGTTAAAGTCTTCAAACTTCAAGTCACCAGCCTTTGCGTTAGGTTGGATGCGGTTGCCCTTAGAGTCAACGTAAGCAGCAGCTTCTTGATCGCTTTGGAAGATGCCAAGGCTGCGGATTAGGTAGAAAGAGTTAAGAGGTTGACCTTCGGTAGTTTGGTAGATGTAAGGGATGTTGCGGAAGCTACCGTCGCCAGTCCAAACGCCAGCTTTACCTTCAGCGTCCTTAACGCCGATGTCAGTGACTTTATTCTTGTTGTAAGCCAAGTTGCCGGTTACGAAGTATGACCAGTCTTTGTTAATCTTGTCGCTCCAAGTGATTTGTGCTTCAAAACCCTTGTTGTTTACCTCACCCATGTTCACGAGTTGAGCTGCAAGACCGATGTAGCCTGGCCAGTTCATTGATTGAGTTTGGATAAGGTTGAATGTACGCTTGTTGTAGTAGTCCAAAGAGATGCTCAAGCGGTTTCTGAGCATAGCAGCGTCAAGACCGAGGTCGAATTGTTCAGAAGTTTCCCAGGTAAGGTTAGGGTTAACAACAGAGTTGAAGTACCACATTGCGCCCCATGTGCTGTTGTTTTCAACACCCCATTGAGATTGTTCGTTCCAGTTAGCCTTAGAAAGGAGGGCTGACTTGTAGTTGTAGCCGATAGAACCGAGGTTACCTACGCGACCCCAAGAACCACGAATCTTAAGGTGGCTGATAAGGTCAGTTTTAGGGAAGAAGCTTTCGTTAGAAATCTTCCAAGCAGCAGTCACAGCAGGGAAGTCGCCGTGGTTGTTGTCCTTAGGAAGACGGCTTGCATAGTCGCGACGCCAAGAAGCGGTGAGGAAGTAGCGGTCGTCGAAAGAGTAAGAGAGACGTCCGATAACAGCCACGTTAGCGTCAGGGCCAGTGAGGTAGTCGTCGATAGTAGATGAAGTGACGAATGCCATATATTGCAAGTAGTCTGATTCGTCGGCGATGTCCTTACCATTGATTGACATGCCGCGAGTGTAAGTGCGGTCGGCAGTTGTAGAAAGCAATGCGCCTACGGTGTGCTTGCCGAATGAGTTGTCGTAAGTAAGGGTGTTTTCAGTCATCCACTTGCTGTAGCGGTAAGAACTTTCGTTGAGTTCGTTGAAACCTTGTGGCTTACCTACTTCAGGGCGACGTGGGTTGAAGAGCTTGTAGTAGTTGCCAGTTTGGTTGTAAGTGTAGCGGCTGACAAACTTCAAGCCAGGGATAACGTTGCCAACAGTGAGTGAAGTAGATGTCCAGAAGTCGGTAGTGCGGTCGAATACCTTTTCGCCTGTAAGGATGCGAACTGGGTTGACAGCGTCACCGTGGATGTCGGCGAAGTTGCTACCGTATGTCTCAATATATTTAGGGTCTTCGGTAGTGGTGCCGCCGAAAGAGCCGTCAGCTTGATAAACGCTTGCAGAAGCAGGCATCATGATAGCGCTAAGTACAGCACCGGTATAACCGCTATCGGTGTTCTTAGAGCGTGACTTAGTGCTGCGCCATGTCATATCTTCGTTGATAGTCACCCATTTGTTGATTTTGAACGAACCGTCGTAGTGCAATGTTGCTGTGCGGCTGTAGGTGTTGATAAGAACACCATCGTTAGCGTCGTAAGCAAAAGAGAAGCGGTTCTTAGCATTTTCTGTACCAGTGTTCAACGATACGTTGTGACGGTGGTAAGCAGCAGTGCGGAAGATTTCGTCCATCCAGTCGGTGCGGGTAGTAGCCACCCAAGGGTTCTTGGTGGTATCCCAACCAGTAGGAAGGTCAAGACCTGCATTGCCATAAGAAAGCTTGCGCATTTCAATTTGTTGTTGAGCGTTCAAAGCCTTAGGCAGGTTGCTTGCTTGGCGGATACCAGCAACACCATCGTAAGAGATTGATACTTTGCCTTCTTGTGCCTTCTTGGTAGTAACGAGCACACAACCACCAGCACCAGAGATAGCACCATAGATAGCAGCAGAAGCGGCGTCCTTGAGGACTACGATGCTTTCGATGTCGCTGAGTGATGGGATTGGAGCACCAGGTACGCCGTCAACAACCCAAAGCACGTTGTCGCCGTTTTGTGAACCTTGACCACGAATCACGATGCTTGGAGTAGTAGTAGGGTCGCCACCCATAGATTCTACGGTGACACCTGGCAATTGACCTTGAAGCATGCTTTCTGTAGAAGAAACTGGGCGCTTAGCAAGCGATTCTGGGTCGCTAACCACGCCAACGGCTGCTGAAAGGTCTTGTTTCTTTTGAGCTGCACCGTAACCGAGCACCACTACTTCGTCGAGTTGTGCAGCGTCGTCTGTAAGTGTAATTTCCATTCCGTCTTGTGCGGCCAAAGTTTGCGACTTCATGCCCACATAGTTTACGATTAGTATGTCGCCTGGGCGTGCAGTAACGGAGAATTTGCCATTGAGGTCGGTAGATACGCCAGATGTTGTGCCTTTAACGAGCACGCTTGCGCCAACGACAGGATCGCCATTGCTATCTTTAACGATACCAGAAACCTTTGAACTTTGTTGAGTGCTTTGTGGGGCCTCTGTGGTATTAGCATAGGCTGTGCCGGCTCCTAAAGCAAAACAACATAAGATTCCGACGCATACGCGTCGTAGAATAGTCTTACTCATAAAGATTGTTTTTAGTTTTTGATTATTAGTTATGTTGATATAGTTTTTTCGTTATAGTTTATTAGGATTTTCGGCAAATTTAGCCAAAAGCCCGAAATAATCATTAACAAAAGTGTTAAAAAATGAGATTATAGATTATTTGTTAAATTAATTAACACAAAAACGTCTGATTTTCTGTGCTTAGTGTAAATTTGTGAACAACTTCTTCGGATTAAAAATGGTTGAAATACGGGTTGTTGCAATTGAAATTAGTAATTTTGCGGTGTAAAATCAAAGAAAAGAGGAATATGGAGAAGGGAAAACGACGCCGAGTGATGGTGCAACTGCTTATTGCCGTTTGTGCATTGATACTGATAGTGTTGATGATAGCGATGATGTATGGTGTGCAATAATGTGTGCTGTAACTCCGAATCGGGTATTGGGATAATCCCAAATCGGTCATTAGGCCGTATATGTAAATTATGTTCTACTGCTTGGAGGCTTTTGTTTTTTATAAGGCATCTTTAGTTTGTTTTTAATTCGCAATAGCTGGCTATTACTCATTAAAAAGCAAACAAGATCTGCGCTTCTAAAATTCCGAAATCCATCCAAGCCCTAATGTCCGAATTGGGAAAAAATGTCTTCTGTAGGAAAATGAATATTGAAAATAAGAATAACGATGGAGTATGCTCGGTGAGCGTGTTTCAGCGCCCTGTGTGGGTGTCTCTCTTTGCGCTCACTGCGGCAGTGGCGTGGGGTTGGGCATATCCGCTCATCAAGATGGGGCTTGTCGAGTTTGGCATAACGCAGCAGATGACGGGCAGCAAGATGCTGTTTGCCGGAGTGCGATTTGCCATATCGGGATTGATAATACTTGCCATAGCCTCGAGTAGGCACGCTAAATTCTCGCTGCGAAGCCGTGGCGACTGGTGGTTTGTGCTGATGTTCTCGATGTTTAACACCACGCTGCACTATGCGTTTTTCTATTTTGGATTGTCGCATAGCGCCGGTTCGCGTGCGGCCATACTCAATAGTCTGAGCGTGTTTGTGGTAGTGCTGCTGGCATGCGTGTTTTTTCGCAGCGACAGGCTCACGGTGCGCAAGATAGTGGGCTGTGTGATGGGAGCCATTGGCATTATCGCGCTCAACCTTGGCGGCGAGGAGAGTGGAGGTTTCACTTGGCTGGGCGACGGAATGATAGCGCTCAATGCTCTGTGCGGAGCCACAGCCGGACTGCTCACGCGTCCGTTGAGCCGCAGAGTAGACATATTTGTGGGCACTGGCTATAGCCTTACCATAGGCGGAGCGCTGCTTGTGGTGCCCGGTGTGGCAATGGGCGGTGTGTTGCCAAGCATCACGCTATGGGGCGTGGTGATATTGCTGTTGCTGATAGGCATTAGCACCGTGGCATTCACATTGTATAATAAGCTGCTATCGTGCAACCCTGTTGGGCGAGTGGCAATCTTCAATTCGCTCATCCCTGTGGTGGGAGCGGTGACATCGTGCCTTTGTCTTGGCGAACCGTTCTACTGGAAGTATCTTGTGGCGGGCACGCTTGCTGCGGGCGGCATCTATGTGATAAATCAGGGTAAAAAGTAATCGGAGGAATAAGTGCCAGAAATGTTGCTACTATCTCTTTTGGGCTAAATGCAGCCTGTGGATTGGTGACTGAGAACCCAAAATTTTGTACAATCGGCGATAGTTGCTATCTTTGCACCCGAAATTACGTGTATTTAATATTTAAGAACAAGAAGAATTTTTTAAGATGAAGAAATTTTTTGCAATTGCAATTACTGCAGCAATGATGATTTTGTGCAGCTGCGCATCAAAGAACAACGTTAATATGGAAGGTCAATGGGTAATCACAAACGCATGTGGCGTGAGCACAGTGGGCGGCGATTCTGAGGCTTTCATCGAATTTGATGGTAAGGGCAACATCAATGGCAATGCCACTGTGAACACTTTCTTTGGTTCGTATAGCACTAAGGGCGATTCTTTGACATTCGGCACTATGGGTATGACTCAAATGTTGGGTCAAAGCATGGAGATGGAAACTGCCATCACTAAGGCTCTTAACAGCACTGCAACTGTAAAGGTGGAGAACGACGAGGCTACTATTTTCAACAAGAATGGTGAATCGGTGATGACTCTTAAGCGAAAGAAGTAAAAAAACATCGCGCTAATTGCTTTAGCGACAGAAATCTATCGCAAAAGCAAATATGCGAGAATACGCTATAATTCAGCCATCGGCGCGAGTGCTCGGTGGCTGATATTTAGTTTTTTAAGAAATAGCTCGGTCGGGAATATTAAAAAATCATATCATATAACTTATTTATCACAAAACTACGATTATGCCTAATGCTAATATCAAACGAATAGTGCTTACTGGCGGACCTTGCGCCGGCAAAACCACTGCATTAGTGAGAGTGATAGAACACTTCAGCAATCTTGGTTACAAAGTGTTCACCATTCCAGAAGTGCCTACCATGTTCACTCAGGCAGGTATGAACTACCTCACCTCCAACCGCGAGTTTTTCTATGAGGGCGAGAAAGCCACATTGGAGATTCAGCTTGCGCTCGAAGACAAGTTTGAGCGTATGGCAGAGGCATGCACCGAGCCATGTGTGATAATCTGCGACCGCGGCACTCTTGATATTTCGGCGTATATGGATGCTGATACATGGCAAAACATCACCTCGAGCGTAGGCACTGACACAGCCACATTGCGTGGCCGCTATGATGCTGTGCTTCACTTGGTGTCGGCGGCCGATGGTGCAGAGCAATTCTACACCACCAGCAACAATGCTCAGCGATTGGAGAAGGCCGATGAGGCTGGCTTGAAAATCGCCCGCGAACTGGATAAGAAGGTGATTAAGGCGTGGACAGGTCATCCTCACCTGCGCGTGATAAATAATAATGTTGATTTCGACCAAAAGCTCAATCGCGTGCTCAAGGAGATTAGCAACGTGCTTGGCTTGCCACAGCCTATCGAGCAAGAGCGCAAATATATTGTTGAGGTAATCGGCGAAGTGCCTGATTGCATAGAAAGCGACATCACCCAGACTTATCTGGTGGCAGATCCTGACTGCGAGGTGCGTTTGCGTCGCCGCGGATGGAATGGCAAGTATGTGAATGTTCACCTCACCAAGAAGAAACTCTCTGACACCGAAGAACTTGTGACAGAGCGCCAAGTGAACAACAATCTGTATCAGTCGCTGCTGCAGCAAGCCGACCCATACCGTAGCACCGTGAAGAAACTGCGTAAGAGCTTCATTTGGAAAGGCCAGTTCTTTGAACTCGACACTTATCAAGAACCTGTGAACAACCTTGTGATACTTGAAACAAAGGGAATTGACAATCATCAGGAAGTGAAATTCCCACCATTCCTGCGTGTGATAGAGGACATTACGGGCAATACTAAGTATTACAACCGCAATCTTGCTCTCAGAGTGTGATGATATTTTTTATGCCTTGCTCAAGTGAGTTAGGCATTATTTTTGTAATGTAGTGTAGCAAACAAATTAAAGGAGGAATACTGAAAATGAAAATTAATGATTTGCCAGTGCTGCTGCTCACTGGTTACCTTGGTAGCGGCAAGACCACTTTGCTCAATCGTATCCTTAGCAATAAGCAAGGAATCAAGTTTGCTGTGATTGTAAACGATATAGGCGAAGTGAATATCGACGCTTCTCTCATTGAGAAGGGTGGCATAGTGGGCAAAAGCGACGAGAGCCTTGTGGCATTGCAGAATGGCTGCATCTGCTGCACACTCAAGATGGATTTGATAGAGCAACTCCACGACATCACCAGCACTCACAAATTTGATTATATAGTGATTGAGGCCAGCGGTATCTGCGAACCTGCTCCTATTGCACAGACTATTTGCTCGATGCCTCAACTCGGAGCAAAATATATGCTCGACGGGCTTGCCAAGCTCGATTGCATCTGCACCGTGGTGGATGCTCTGCGCATGAAGGATGAATTTAAGTGCGGTGGCGACCTCTTGCGCACGGGTATTGATGAAGAAGATATTGAAAATCTGGTGATTCAGCAGATAGAATTCTGTAATATAGTGTTGCTCAACAAGGCCTCGATGGTAGAGCCATCGGAGTTGGCGCGCATCAAGGAGATAATCCGTGCATTGCAGCCAAAGGCAGAAATCATTGAGTGCGACTATGGCAATGTTGATTTCGACAAGATATTGAATACCGGCATGTTTGATTTCGACAAGGTGGCTACATCGGCTGCTTGGATCAATGAGATAGAGGGCGATGGTCATCACGACGAAGAAGATGATGATGACGACGAGGATGAACACGATCACGAGCATCACCATCACCACGATTATGACGACGAAGATGAGCATCATCATGAGCACGACGAGCATCACGAACATGAGCACGGTCACCACCATCATCACCACCATCACGACGGCGGTGAAGTGGAAGAATATGGCATAGGCACATTTGTGTATAAGGCACGCCGTCCGTTCGACATCAATCGCTTCGACGATTTCGTGGCACGCAAGTGGCCAAAGGGCATTATTCGTGCCAAGGGTGTTTGTTATTTCAAGACCGAAAAAGACCTCTGCTACGTGTTTGAACAGGCTGGTAAGCAGGTGGGCTTGACAAATGCCGGACAATGGTATGCCACAATGCCTGAAGAGGAATTGCAGCAGTTGCTAAGACGTGATGAGGGCCTGCGCCGCGATTGGGAGGAACCTTATGGCGACCGCCAGCAAAAACTGGTGTTTATCGGTCAGCACCTCGATAAGAAAGCAATTACCGAGGCACTCGATGCCTGCTTAGTGGAATTCTAATTTGTGAAATATAAAAAGCGAAGGCTCTTTGGTGAGAAACCAGAGAGCCTTCGCTGTGTAATATAGATTTGGGATTATCACTGATGTATTGTGATAGTGTATTCGGTGGTGAAGTGCTTGCCGGCAGCAAGGTGGTTCATCCAAGGGCGTGAAGCGAAGTCGCCCTCATAGTGCATATAGTCGCAACGGCCATACCATGGTTCGATGCACACAAATGGACATTCTGGGTGAGCCTTAACAGGAGCCCAAAGAGCCAAGATAGGCGCATCGAAATTTACTGTGATGTATGGGCGATGTTGCTTGTCGAGGATGCCCACACCCGTCAATTGGTTGTTTTCAAACATATATGTTTCTGGGCCGAAAGCATCAGGGGTGATGGCGAGAGTGTCGCCGCAGTCTGGCTGGAACTCATATACCTCGGTGCGAGCGCAGCCCTTTTCGCCTGGGCGAATGTAGTAGAGCTGTTTGTTGCCCTCAAATGAGAAGTAGCCGCGAGGCGCAGGATCATTGGCATCGAATTCAGGCAACACAAATGCTGGGTGTGCTCCGATTTGGAAGTGCATTGGTTGCTTGCCGATATTCTCCACGTCCCAACCCACAATCACTTGATCGCCCTCAAGGCGGTAGCTGATAGTGAGGCGGAATGGGTAAGGGTATTTGGCAAGCGTCTCATCGTTGCTTTCGAGCACGAAGCGGGCGCTGGTGTCGGTTTCCTCCACGAGAGTGAAGTCCATATCGCGAGCAAATCCGTGTTGAGGCAGATTGTATTCATTGTTCAATATGCGGTAGCGACCTTCCCACACGCGACCAACGATCGGGAATAGCACTGGCGAATGGCGAGCCCAGATGCTTGGGTCGGCATTCCAAAGGTGTTCATTGCCCGAGCGGACAATGCTGCATAGTTCGGCGCCATGTTCTTTGATGGCGATTTCGAGAATTGAGTTAGATAATTTAATCATCGTTGAGTTTATGTGATTGATTGTTGTTGTTTAGGTTGGAAAGGCAAAATTAATCATTTCTGCGGAATGTGTCAATTAATAAGTTGAAAAGGGAAGGATTTTGTTGCAAAGCAAAGTGTTTGCACTATCTTTGTGATAGTATGGTGTAGAAATTATTTCTCGCCCGACAAAAACACTAAGAGATGAATGTTGAGAAACTTAGAGATTATTGCTTGAGCATGCCGCGCGCCACAGAGGATTTTCCCTTCGATGAGAGTGTGCTGGCATTTCGTGTGTTCGGGAAGATTTTCGCGATGATCGATCTCGATGACACCAAGTGGTTTGTGACGAAGTGTGAACCGTGCTATGCCGAGGAATTGCGCGAGAAGTATGCCGAGATAAAGCCGGCTTTTCACATGAATAAGCGGTATTGGAATCAACTTGACCTTTATGGCGGATTGAGCGACGCTATGATTTGCTCGCTTATACGCCACAGCTATAGCGAGGTGGTGAAGAAGTTGCCGCGAAAAATTCGTGAGGAGTTCCCCGAAATCGTGTTGGGATAAACCCAAATCGGGCAATAGGACGTATATGTAAATATTTTTCTACTGCTTGGCGTTTTTCGGCTTTTATAAGGCATCTTT